>VEPB01000072.1 GCA_012026715.1 Methylococcaceae bacterium
GACCTGGCGGCGGGGACGCTTGGATCCCGCAGCGGCATCCTGCTTCTGCAGGGCGCTGGCGACGGCAGTTTCACCGCCACCTGGCAAACTCGTTCCAGGGCGCTCGGAACCAGCAATGTTCAGGCCGCGGATTTCGACGATGACGGCCAGCCGGACCTGCTTGCGGTACCCCTGAATCAGGCCCGCCCCGCACGGCTCCTGCTCAATCAGACCCGGTGAGCCGCCCGGTGCCCGCTCCCAAGCGGGAGCTTGGGAGCGAGGCGGTATCCTCCCCAGGTTTCGGATCGGGCGTAGCCTGGGTAGAGCGAAGCGGAACCCGGGTTCGTAAGGCGAACGTCACGCCGGGCTAATCGGGGGACGTGTTTGAACGCCCGCCGTAATTCAGGAAAACAACACCGCCCCGCGGCTGGCGATGACCTTGCGGTAGAACTCCGCGCTGGCCTTCGGCGTCCGCTTCTGGGTTGCATAGTCCACGTGCACCAGGCCGAAGCGTTTGGTGTAGCCGCAGCTCCATTCGAAATTGTCCAACAGCGACCAGGCGAAATAGCCCTTGACGTTGGCGCCTTGCGCCATGGCATCGAGCACGGCCCGCAGATGTGAGCGGTAGTACGCAATGCGGTGATCGTCCTGGATGTGACCTGCCACCGGAGCCGGGTCGGCCAAGGCGGCGCCGTTCTCGGTGATGTAGAGGGGAATATCGCCGTAACGCCGCTTGATCCATAGCAGGGTCTCGGTCAGTCCTTGCGGATAAACCTCCCAGCCCATCTCGGTGTATTCGGCGCCGGACTGGCGCACCGGGACCGCGCCGATGACGTGCGATGGGTCGGCCCGGTTGACGCTGCGGGTGTAGTAGTTGACGCCGAGGAAGTCGAAGGGCTCCTGCAGCAGCTTCATGTCTTCCGATGAAAACTCCGGCCAATGCGGGGCGAAGATGTCGGCCAGTTCGTCCGGGTAGTGCCCCAACAGCACCGGGTCCAGGTATTGCCGGTTCATATAGGCGTGGGCGCGATCGGTGGCGATGCGGTCGGCGTCGCTGTCGGACTCGCGGTATTTCGGCTCCAGATTGACCACCAGGCCGATCCGGCCGTTGCCGTCAGCCCGGAATGCCTGCACCGCCAGCGCATGAGCCCGCAGCAGGTTGTGGGCGACCCGCGGCGGTTCCTGCAGCGACTGGCGGCCCGGTGCGTGGACTCCGAACAGATAGCCGCCGTCGTTGACCACCCAGGGCTCATTGAGGGTCATCCAGTGGCTGACCGAGTCACCCAGCGCGCGGAACAGGGTGTGGGCGTAGTCGGCGAACCAGCCCGCGCTGTCGCGGGCGAACCAACCGCCCCGGCGGTCCAGGGCGGCGGGCAGGTCCCAATGGTACAGGGTCAGATAAGGTTCGATGCCGGCCTGACGGAGTCCATCGATCAGGCGGCGGTAGAAATCCAGGCCCGGGCCGTTGATCCTGCCGGTGCCGTCCGGAAAGATGCGGCTCCACGACACGCTGAAGCGGTAAGCGGGCAAGCCCAGTTGCCGCATGATGCCGATGTCATCGCCGTAGCGGTGGTAGTGGTCGCAGGCCACGTCGCCGCTGCTGCCGTCGTCGATGACGCCGGGCCTCCGCACAAACTCATGCCAGATGCTGGGGCCCGCGCCGTCGGCCAGGGGGGAGCCCTCGATCTGGTAGGCGGAGGAGGCGGCGCCGAACACGAAATCGGCGGGGAATGGCTCGGGTCGGGACATGGGATGAGGGTCAGGAAATCGAATCGGCGGCGTAGACCCGCGCCTTCCAGCGGCTGGCCTCGCCGCGCCAGTAGCGCAGCGCCGAGGACCAGGTCATGGCCAGGTAAAGTCCCGCGATCACCGGCATCGCCAGCGCCCACAGCGACGACTTACGGTAGTAGCGCAGGGTCGGGAGGTAGGCCGCCAGCATGGCGACGAACGCGAGCGCGGCAGGCATTCGGTAGGGTGGTGCGAACAACCACAGCCCCAGCGCCGGCACCCAGTACATGCCCAGCATCACCGCGGTGCACAACAGCAGCAAGACCGCCGAGTAGCGCAATT
Organism: Methylococcaceae bacterium; assembly: GCA_012026715.1. Taxonomy (GTDB): domain Bacteria; phylum Pseudomonadota; class Gammaproteobacteria; order Methylococcales; family Methylococcaceae; genus VEPB01. The sequence continues at coordinate 2,050 of VEPB01000072.1, forward strand.
GGGTGAAGGCGGTGCGCGCCACCATGTCCCATACCGATTGCAGGTCCGGGTAGCACCGCAGGCTGACCACCCCATGGGACTGACCAATCCAGGTACGGGCGCCCAGGGCCTTGACCTGTTTCGCCAGCGAGCAATCGTCGATGATGGAACCGCGGATGGCACCGAAGCCGCCGATTTCCCGGATCAGCCGGGTTTCCAGCAGAATGCAGCCGCCGGCGGCAGCCGAGAACCGGGGATTGCCGGAATTGGCCAGCCGGAACGGATACAGCAACTTGAAGAAATGGATGAAGGCCGGCATCAGCAGTTTTTCCCAGAAGCTTTCCATGCGCAGGCTGGCCATGATGCTGATGAATTGGCGGTCGTCGTTGATCGCTTGCGCCATGAGTGCGGCCAGCATTCCCGGCGTCAGTTGAATGTCGGCGTCCAGCAGCAGGGTCCAGGGCGTGGCGACCGATTGGATGCCTTGCTCCAGCGCCCACAGTTTGCCACTCCAGCCGGAGGGCAGGGGGCCGGCGTCGATCACCGTCAGGTCGATGTTGGCTACGGTGTGAGCTGCAGCGGCGGTTCCGTCGCTGGAACCGTCATCCACCAGGATGACTTTGATGTCTGAGCCTTGAGCGGCGAGGCTTTGCAGGGTGGCCGCGATGACCTCGGCCTCGTTGCGGGCGGGGATCAGCACGGTCAGGGAAGAGTGATCGAAACCGCTGCCGCCCAGCGCGGATTCGTCGAGTGTTTCGCCGTTGAGCCAGGGACGCCAGGGCAGCAGTAGCAGGCCGAGCCAGCAAACCGCCGGCAGCCAGGCGAGGATTGCATTGAGGTTAGCCATGGGGATGGACGGGAGTACTGAGGCCCGGATACGCGACCGCCCGCCCCGGACGAACCGGTGGCGGGCGGTAGGGAAGCCGGTCGGGGAGCGTTATTCCACGGCTTCGATGCGGATCGCCGGGCGCGGCGCCTTGGCCGGCTCCTGCTGCGGGCTGGTCCATTCCGGTACCGGCTCCGGCGCCATCGGGCCTTCGGTGCGCGGTCCGCGCAGGGCGACCCAGGCAGCCTTCAGCGGATTGCGCATGGCATCTTCCACCGCGCTGGCCTCGAAGCCGCAGTGGGCCATGCAGTTGGCGCACTTGGGGTTCTTGGAGTTGCCGTACTTATGCCAGGGGGTCTCCTCCATCAGCGCCTTGAAGGACGGGGCGTAACCTTCATCCACCAACAGATAGCAGGGCTTCTGCCAGCCGAAGATGTTGCGGGTGGGGTTGCCCCACGGCGTGCAGTTGTAGCCCTGGTTGCCGGCCAGGAAGTCCAGGTACAGGGTGGAGTGGTTGAGTTTCCAGTTCTTGTTCTTGCCGATCTTGAACACCCGGCGGAACAGTTCCTTGCTTTCGCGCATCTTGATGAAAATGTTCTGCAGCGGGGCGTGCTCGTAGCTGAAGCCGGGCGCGATGGTTGCGCCTTCCACGCCAAGCTTCTTGGTGTAGTCGAGGAATTCCGCGATTTCTTCGGCCGACTCGCCCTGGAACAGGGTGCAGTTGATGGTGACCCGGAAGCCTTTTTCGATGGCCAGTTGGATCACTTCCACCGCGCGGTCGAACACGCCGGACTGACAGACCGAGGCGTCGTGGCGGTCGCGGTTGCCGTCCAGGTGGACCGAGAAGGTCAGGTAAGGGGACGGCTGGTAATCGTTGATGCGCTTCTTCAACAACAGCGCGTTGGTGCACAGGTAAACGTATTTCTTGCGGGCGATGATGCCTTCCACGATCTGCGGCAGTTCCTTGTGCAGCAGAGGTTCGCCACCGGCGATGGAAACGATGGGGGCATTGCATTCGTCCACCGCCGCGAGGGCGTCTTCCACGCTGATACGGCGGTTCAGAATCTCGTCGGGGTAATCGATTTTGCCGCAGCCGGCGCAAGCCAGGTTGCAGCGGAACAAGGGTTCCAGCATGAGCACCAGGGGATAGCGCTTGTTCCCGAGGATCTTTTGCTTGAGCAGATAGCTCGCGACGCTGAGCTGTTGACGCAGTGGAACGCCCATGGATTGTTCTCCTAAATCAGGCCGGTCGGGCCGGGTTTACAACGGCTGCGGCTCGGCGCAGCCCTTACGGTTGGCCGCTAAGCCGCGGCATGGAAATATTCTAATGCAAAAATCACAACGCTAGTTGTATTTTTCTCAAAAACTATTAGCTAAAATACAACACAGCTTGACCCCCAGGCAAAAATCGATAGAATTCCGCCACCTTAGAGAAGATGCATTCGGCAGCCATCAGGAATCGCGTGATGCCGGCGGGAGTCGAACCGGCTCCGTCGTCCCGGCAGCGCCACAACCTTGGAGAGGTTTCCGTGCCAGATTGCTTGTCCTCAACCCATCCATGGAATTCCTCTACCGTCCGCATGAACGGAAGCCACTCTGACCCCCAGCTTCGGGACAGCCTGCCGCTTGACGATGACCAGTTGCAGTCCCACTTGCTCCAGGGGGTATCGCGTACCTTCGCGCTGACCATTCCGCAGCTGCCCGCGGGGTTGGCCCGCGCCGTCTCCAATGCGTATCTGCTGTGCCGCATCGTTGACACTATAGAAGATGAAGTGTCGCTGGATTCGGCCCAGAAACGCCATTTCTGCGGCCAGTTCATCGAGGTGGTGGCGGGCCGTGCCCCGGCTGCCGCCCTGGCGGACGATCTGGCGCCGCGGCTGTCCGATACCACCCTGCCCGCCGAACACGAGTTGATTCGCCTGATTCCGCGGGTTATCGCCATCACCCACGCGCTGGAGCCGGCCCAGCGGGAGGCGTTGTCCCTGTGCGTGGAAATCATGGGGCAGGGCATGGCCGAATTCCAGGATCGCGATCTGCGCAACGGCCTGGCCACCATGGCGGAGATGGACCGCTATTGCTATTACGTGGCGGGGGTGGTCGGCGAGATGCTGACCCGGCTGTTCTGCCACTACTCGCCGGAGATCGCGGTTCACCGGGAGCGGTTGATGGCGCTGGCGGTTTCCTTTGGCCAGGGCCTGCAGATGACCAACATCCTGAAGGATCTGTGGGACGACCACGACCGCCAGGTCTGCTGGCTTCCCCAGGAGATCTTCGATGCCACCGGCTACCGGCTGGCCGATTTGGTCCCCAACCACAACGACCCACGCTTCCGCGACGGTTTCAGGCGGCTGATCGCCACCGCCCACGGCCATCTGGCCAACGCCCTCGAATACTCCCTGCTGATCCCTGCTCGCGAGACCGGCATTCGCGAGTTCTGCCTATGGGCTTTGGGGATGGCGGTGCTGACGCTCCGCAAGTTGAACGCCAACCTGGATTTCAGCGCATCGTCCCAGGTCAAGATTTCGCGCAACAGCGTGAAGGCCACCATCGCGGTGAGCCGTGTCTCGCTGCGCAGCAACGTGATGCTGCAAGCGGCTTTTTATCTGGCCGGACTCGGCTTGCCGCGGACCGACCGCCACGCGTTGATTGCCGCCGCGCCCACCCAATCCTGATTGTTGAACGGGGGAACCTGATTCATGTTGAAAGAAACCGCCACGATTTCCGGCCTGGATTCCGCCTTTTTGGGCAGTTTTCAGACGCCGCTGGACGATGCCATCGCCCGCGCCAAGGCCAAGCTGCTGAGCCTCCAGCACCAGGACGGTTACTGGGTGTTCGAGTTGGAGGCGGATTGCACCATCCCCTCCGAATACATCCTGATGATGCACTACATGGACGAGATCGATGAGGCGCTGCAGGCGCGGATCGCCAACTTCCTGCGCGACCATCAGTCGGTGGATGGCAGCTACCCGTTGTTCCAGGGCGGCACCGGCGATATCAGTTGCACCGTCAAGGCCTATTACGCCCTCAAATTGGCCGGCGATTCCGTCGATGCGCCCCACATGGTGAAAATGCGGCAATGGATTCTGGCACAGGGCGGCGCTGCCAAGGCCAACGTGTTCACCCGCATCATGCTGGCCATGTTCGAGCAGATTCCCTGGCGCGGCGTGCCCTTCATCCCGGTGGAAATCATGCTGTTGCCCAAGTGGTTTCCGTTCCACCTGGACAAGGTGTCCTACTGGTCGCGCACGGTCATGGTGCCGCTGCTGATCCTCTGCACCTACAAGGTCAAGGCGCGCAACCCGCTCAAGATCAACATTCGCGAAGTGTTCGTCACCGATCCGCAGAAGGAGAAAAATTACTTCTCCCACGTCAAGACCCCGCTGGGCAAGGCCATCCTGGCGGTGGAGCGCATGGGCCGGCTGATGGAGCCGCTGATCCCCAAATCCATGCGGGCCAAGGCGACCGAGAAGGCGCGCGACTGGTTCATGGAGCGCCTCAACGGTTACGATGGCCTGGGCGCCATCTTCCCGGCCATGGTCAATGCCTACGAAGCCATGGATTTCCTCGGCGTTCCCAAAGACGACGAGCGGCGCCGCATCGCTCGGGAATCCATCGAACGCCTGCTGGTGGAACAGGGCGAAAGCGCCTATTGCCAACCCTGCGTGTCCCCCATCTGGGACACCGGCCTGGCGGCTCTGGCCCTGCAGGAAGTCGACAAGAGCGAGCACAATCCCAAGACCCGCGAACAGCTCAAGGCTGCCCTGCAGTGGCTGTGCACCAAGCAGTTGAAGGACGAGCC
>VEPB01000368.1 GCA_012026715.1 Methylococcaceae bacterium
GTCGAAGTGCATTTCCACCGCAAGCTGCGCGAGGAACGCCGCTTCGCCGACGTGCACGCCCTGCGGGAACAGATTGCCAGGGACAGCCAGGACGCCCGCGCGTTTTTCGCCTCCGAACCCAAGAAGAACTGAACCTGCACTGCCATGACCACGGATTACAAAGCCACGCTCAACCTGCCCACCACCGATTTCCCCATGCGGGGCAACCTGCCCCAGCGCGAACCGGAGCAGCTGCAGGGCTGGCGTGAACGCGACCTCTACCGGCAGATCCGCGAGGCCTGCGCCGGCCGGCCGCGCTTCATCCTGCACGACGGCCCGCCTTACGCCAACGGCGAGATCCACATCGGCCACGCGGTCAACAAGGTGCTCAAGGACATCATCGTCAAGTCCAAGAACCTGGCGGGCTTCGACGCTCCTTATGTGCCGGGCTGGGATTGCCACGGCCTGCCCATCGAACTGCAGGTTGAGAAGAAGATCGGCAAGGCCGGCGTGCAGGTGCCCCCCGCCGAGTTCCGCCAGGCCTGCCGCCAATATGCCGGCGAGCAGGTGAACATCCAGCGCGAAGAGTTCATCCGGCTGGGGGTGCTGGGGGACTGGGACCAACCGTACCTCACCATGGACTACCGGTTCGAGGCGGACATCGTCCGCGCCCTGGGCCGCATCTGGGCCAACGGCCATCTGAGCAAGGGCTCCAAGCCGGTGCACTGGTGCACCGATTGCGGCTCGGCCCTGGCGGAAGCCGAGGTGGAATACGAGAACAAACGTTCCCTGGCCATCGACGTGAAATTCCGGGTGGTGGACGAAAGCGCCGCGCTGAAGCGCTGCCACGGCGTGCCCGACCATGCCGGCGCCGGGCCGCTGTCGGTGGTGATCTGGACCACCACCCCCTGGACCCTGCCCGCCAACCAGGCGGTCGCCCTCAATCCCCAGTTGGAATACGCCGTGGTACAGGTGGGCGACAGCGACGAGCGGCTGATCCTGGCGGAAGCCCTGATGAAGGACACCATGGGCCGCTGTGGCATCGAAAGCTACCGGGTGGTGGCCTATTGCACCGGCAGCGCCCTGGAAGGCCTGATGCTGCACCATCCCTTCCTCGACCGCCAGGTTCCGGTCATCGTGGGCGACCATGTCACCCTGGACGCCGGCACCGGCTGCGTCCACACCGCACCGGGCCACGGCCAGGAAGACTACGCGGTGGGCCTGAAGTACAAGCTGGCGGTGGACAATCCGGTGGGCGACGACGGCAAGTTCCTGCCCAGCACCCGCTACTTCGCCGGCCAGCATGTCATGACCGCCAACCCCCAGGTGGTGGAACTGCTCAAGGACCAGGGCGCGTTGCTGCATCAGACCAGCATCGAGCACAGCTATCCCCACTGCTGGCGCCACAAGACCCCGGTCATCTTCCGCGCCACCCCGCAGTGGTTCATCGCCATGGACCAGTCCAAGCTGCGCGCCGAGGCCCTGGAAGAAATCAAGCAGGTACAGTGGATTCCCGACTGGGGCCAGGCCCGCATCGAGGGCATGGTGGAGAACCGCCCGGACTGGTGCATCTCGCGCCAGCGCAACTGGGGCGTGCCCATCGCCCTGTTCGTCCACAAGGAGACCGGCGAGATCCACCCCCGCAGCGCCGAACTGATCGAACAGGTGGCGCTGCGCATCGAGCAGCAGGGCATCGACGGCTGGTTCGGGCTCGACCCCAAGGAATTGCTGGGCGAGGCGGCGGAGCATTACAGCAAGATGAGCGACACCCTGGACGTGTGGTTCGACTCCGGCGTCACCCATTACTGCGTGCTGGAGCCTCGCGACGGCTTGCAGTTCCCCGCCGACCTCTACCTGGAGGGCTCCGACCAGCACCGCGGCTGGTTCCAGTCCTCGCTGATGGCCTCGGTCGCCATCAGCGGCAAGGCGCCTTACAAGCAGGTGCTGACCCACGGCTTCACGGTGGATGCCCAAGGCAAGAAAATGTCCAAGTCCAAGGGCAACGTGGTGGCGCCGCAGAAGGTCATGAAGACCCTGGGCGCCGATGTGCTGCGGCTGTGGGTGGCGGCCACCGACTACCGCTCGGAGATGAGCGTTTCCGACGAGATCCTCAAGCGCACCGCCGACGTCTACCGCCGGCTGCGCAATACCGCCCGCTACCTGCTGGCCAATCTCAACGGCTTCGATCCGAGCCGTGACTTGGTGCCGGCGGCGGACCTGCTGTCCCTGGACCGCTGGGTGGTGGACCGCGCCTTCCAGTTGCAGCAGGAAGTGATCGAGGCCTATGACAGCTACCAGTTCCACCTGATCTACCAGAAGGTCCACCAGTTCTGCGCGGTGGACCTGGGCGCCTTCTACCTGGACGTCACCAAGGACCGCAATTATACCGGCAAGGCCGCCGGCCTGCCGCGCCGCTCCGCCCAGACCGCCTGCTACCACATCGTCGAGGCCCTGGCGCGCTGGCTGGCGCCCATCACCAGCTTCACCGCCGACGAGATCTGGCATTACATCCCGGGCCAACGGGCCGAATCGGTGTTCCTCGCCACCTGGTACGAC
>VEPB01000571.1 GCA_012026715.1 Methylococcaceae bacterium
CAGGCTGGAACCGGTGATCGCCGACGAAGCCGCCCGCCGCGAGCGGCTCATCGCCGGGGCCGAACGGCTGCAGACCGTGCAGGCCATCCCCGAGGCGGTGGCCCAGGCCCGCCAGCTTCAGCAGCAATGGAAGGAGGGGGGCAGTTCGGTGCAGCTGCCGCGCAAGACCGCCGAAGCCCAATGGCAGCGTTTCCGGCAGGCCGTGGATCAGGTGTTCGCACGGCGCGAGGCCTTGCGCAGCGAGCAACAAGCCCACCGTCAGGAGCATCACGCCGCGCGCCAGGCGCTGCTGGACGGGTTCGAGGGCGCGCTGGACGCCGAACCGACTCTGGCGAAACTGGAACAGGAACTGGCAGACTTTCGCCACCGTTGGGACGAGCTGAATCCGAATGACTCGGAACGCCGTCGCGATCCATTGGACAGCCGCGCGGCCGGCCTGCAGCGGCGTGCATCGACGGTCATGCGGGATTTGCTGCGGCGCCGGCAACGGGAAGTCTACGACGCCCTGGCGGCACGTTCCGGGCTGGTCGAGACCCTGGAGGCCGCAGCGCTCGCCGGCCAGTTGAGCGAGGCGAAGGTCGCCGATGCCGAAGTGGAGTGGCAGCGGCTGGCCGGACTGCCGGGGGAATGGGAAAAGAGCTTGCGGGAGCGGCTGAATCATGCGGCCGAGGCCAATCCCGCGGGGATGGCTGCGGGAGTGGCCAAGCGTGCGGCGGGGCTGATCGATCTGGAGATCCTGCTGGATCTGGCGACACCGCCGGAACACGCCGGCGACCGTCAGGCGCGCCAGCTGGAGTGGCTGCAGGCCGGGTTGAAGCAGCGTCCCACCAGCGATCAGGCCGCGGCCATGGTCGCTGCGTGGTTTGCGGTGGCGGCGCCGGCGGATTCTTCCCAGGCGGAGCGGATGGGGCGGGTGGTGGAGCGGCTGACGGCTACTTCGGCGGATCGCGGTTCCAATCCTGCGGGGTGAGGTCGAGCACCGGGACGAGCGGGATCGGCCCGCCGCCGCGATTCCGTGTCCGGTCGCCTGCCGGCCGGGCCTAGCGGCCGGACGCGCAGCACCAGCCGGTCACTTCTTCGCGGTCGTGGTACAGCTGCTTGAACTGCAGGCGATGGTCGATCATCCCGGCGGTGGTCAGCCGCTCCGTGATCCGCCCGGCGCAGCGCTTCACCTCGTCGTAGCGCTTCTTCATGGGAAGCTTGAGGTTGAAGATCGCCTGCCGGCAATGGCCTTCCGCCAACCACCGGGCCACCAGATCGGCGACCCGGGAAGGCTGCTCCACCATGTCGCAAACCAGCCAGTCGACGGTTTTGGCAGGCTGGTAGCGAAAGCCGTCGGCGCGCAGGTGGTGGACGATGCCGGAATCCAGCAGCGCCGGGTCCATCGGTCCGTTGTCGACGGCGGTCACCCGAATGCTGCGACGCACCAGTTGCCAGGTCCAGCCGCCCGGGGCCGCTCCCAGGTCGACCGCGGTCATGCCGGGCTGGAGCGCCGGACTGTCGGCTCCCAGGAAATGCAGAAACGCCTCCTCCAGTTTGAGGGTGGAGCGGCTCGGAGCGCTGCGGGGGAATTTGAGCCGGGGGATGCCCATGGGCCAGGGTGATGAATTGCCTGGGCTGGAGGTTCCCAGAAACACCGTGCCCGAATCCAGAAAAAACAGGTGCAGCCGCAGGGCCGCCGTCGCGTCGAGCAGTCCTGCGGCGCTGCAGCCCTTTTCCATGGGGGCGGTGAATTTCCGCAAAAATACCGACAATTCCTTGGCCTGGTCGGTATCGGCCGTTTCCAGCAGCAGCTGACGGTAGGCGGGAAACAGCTCGCGCGCAGCCGCCACGATCGGGGCAATGCGATCCCGCGCTGGCAGTTCCGTCAGGACTCTGCGACCGACGATCAGTTGGCGCGCAAAGATCAGATCGCGATATCGGATCGAATCCAGCCGTTGGTCGGGATCGGCGTAGGGCTGAAACCGCACATAGCCGCTGCCCGGCTGGGTGTGAACATAGCCTTGAACCTCGGAGGCGGCCGTCAGTGCCTGAATCTCGGCGGCGGTCTCCTTCTCGAAGCCGGGTCGGCAATAAAGCAGCAGGAAAGGGGCTTCGCTCCCTGCGGTCTGGTTTTCGGGGGAGGGAACCCGGCGGACATTTTCGGTCATGAAGGTCGGCTACAGCTGACGCTCGGCTGAGGAACGGCGGAGAGTCAGATCACGCCGAGGTTTCAACGTAGCGTGGATCACGTTTTTCCGGAGCCCGAGGCGCGGGGTGCCGGGTCCGGTTCGGAACCGGTGGAAAATCGAGCGACCCGTTCGCGATCCTGGGTGGTGTGCCGGCCGAACCAGTCGATCAGGAAGGTTACGATGGCCATGGAGTCTTCCTCGCCGGCATGGTGCCGCCGAATCCGGGTCCGCAGCTCTTTCAACAAGTACTCGTGGATTCGGTGGTGAGCCGAGAATTCAGCGTTCTGTTCGCCGTGTTCGAGGGCGATGTTTTCTTCGCTGCAGAAATGAAACGAGGCATAGCGTTCCAGTTCGATCAGCAGCCGGGTCAGAAACTCTTTGGGCTTGTTGAGCCTGTAGGCATCGGCAATGTTCTTGATCAGTGCCAGAAACATCTTGTGCTCGAAGTCGATGCGGTCGTGACCGACATTCATCGCCTTATTCCACTGAAATTCGCTGCTCATGGCACCGCTGGCCGAGTTACCGGCGAATGGAAAAACCGACAAAGCATAGTCGGGCTTTATTCCCGTTACCAATTTATGGTTATATTGGTGCTCACGGTCCCGGCTCACCGACGTGCCATCCGCCTAACAACTCGATCGTCACGGTTTCTCCGGCAGATACCCCGGCACTGTTACCTTCCAGCACAATCAGGCAATTGGCCTGGCTGGCCCCGCTCAGTCGGTGCGAGCCCTGAGCACCGCATGAGGTTACCGTCAAGGTGCCGTTTGCGTCGATATGGCAATGACCTCGTTGGAATTCCATGCGGCCAGGGCTCTTGCGCAGGGGATTCCGGCTGACGGCGCGAAGCCGCAGCGGCGGGTTCGGTTTTGCGCCGGCGAGCCGGAGCAGGGCCGGACGCACCAGTTGCTGGAAAGCCACCAGTACCGCCGCGGGATTGCCCGGCAGTCCGCAGAACCAGGCGGTTCCAATCCGCCCGAAGGCGAACGGCTTGCCGGGCTTGACGGCGATTTTCCAGAACTCGACCTGGCCCAGCTCAGCCAGCACACCCGTGACCAGATCCGCATCCCCCACCGACACGCCGGCCGTGCTGATTACCAGGTCGGCCCAGGCGGCGGCTTCCGTCAGGGTTTGCGACAGCGCCGCCCGGTCGTCCGCCACCAGGCCCATATCGCGGGTTTCCAACAGCGGGCTGGCCAAAAGGCCCTGCAGCAGATAACGGTTGCTGTCGTATATCCGCCCGAATTCCAGCGCGGTTCCCAGCGGGGTCAGTTCGTCTCCCGTGGAAAAATGGGCGATGCGGAGCGGGCGGTTGACGGTCACGGTGGCGATCCCGGCCGACGCCAACAACGCCAGGTCAACGGCGCCGAGGCGCCGGCCCGCTTCCAGCAACGCAGCGCCGGCCGGCAGATCGTCGCCGGCTGGCCTCACGTTGGCGCCCGGTCTGAGCGGAGGTGAGAAGCGTACCCTGCCGTCCTCCCCGGCATGGGCTTGCTCCTGCATGATCACGGTGTCGGCACCCGGCGGCATCGGGGCGCCGGTGAAGATGCGAATGCATTCGCGGTCGCCCAGTTCGCCCCGGTAGGGATGACCCGCCAGGGCGCGGCCCGCTATCGCCAGGCCGGTTTCGGCGGCAATAGCCAGGTCGCGGCCATTCAGCGCGTAACCGTCCATCGCCGAATTGGCGAAAGGCGGTAGCGGCATGGGATTGGTCAGCGGCTCCGCCAAGACCCGGCCCAAGGACTGGGATAGCGGCAGTCGCTCGCGCTCGGCGACGGGCTGGACGGCCGCGAGCATGCGTTCCAGGGCATCGGCGAGGCTCAGGGTGTCGGCCGGCGATGCGGCGCAAGGGTCAGGTGCTTGCATGGCTCGACAGATAATTCAGCAGGTAGTCGACGATGGCGTCGGGCCGGTTCAGGTCCAGGCGGGGCAGGGCGCCGGTGGCCATACCGGGGTCGTCGGTGATCACGGCAACGATATGGGGGTCGCTCGGGAACAGGGGAGGGCGGCCCTGGGAGGGGCGGTGCAGTTCCAGCTTGGGGATGGGGGCTGACCGGTAGCCTTCCACCAGGACCAGGTCCACCACTCGGCGATCGAAGCAGGCCAGGTCGTCGGCCAGATCGCCGTCGCGGGGTTCGCCGAAATCGGTGACCATGATCCGGCGGTGGGGGCCGCTCAGCACCACCGGTCCGGCTCCGGCCCGGCGCAATTCGTAGCTGTCCTTGCCCGGCCGGTCCAGTTCGATGTCGTGGTGGGTCTTCTTGATCAGCCCGACCCGGAGTCCCCGATTTTTCAGCAACGGCAGCAAGCGGAGCAGCAGGGTGGTCTTGCCGGTGCCGCTGGGGGCCGCAAGTCCGACGACCGGGACTCCGCAAGTCTCCATCAGCAGCGGTAGTAGTCCCGGTACCACTCGACGAAGCGGGCGATGCCGGTTTCGATGGGCGTCGACGGCGCATAGCCGACATCCGCCATCAGGTCGTCCACGTCGGCGTAGGTGGCTGGCACGTCGCCCTGCTGCATCGGCAGGAAGTTCTTCTCGGCCTTGCGCCCCAAGCTGTCCTCCAGCACTTCGATGAACCGCAGCAACTGGACCGGACGGTGGCTGCCGATGTTGTAGAGACGGTAGGGGGCCTTGCTGGTGGCCGCATCGGGGTGGTCGCCGCTCCATTCGGGATTGGGGGCGGCGACGTGATCCAGGGTTCGGACGATGCCCTCGACGATGTCGTCGATGTAGGTGAAATCGCGCTGGTGGTGGCCGTGGTTGAACACGTCGATGGGCTTCCCTTCCAGGATGTTGCGGGTGAACATGAACAGCGCCATGTCGGGACGCCCCCACGGACCGTAGACGGTGAAGAACCGCAAACCGGTGGTGGGCAGTCCATAGAGATGGCTGTAGGTATGGGCCATCAGCTCGTTGGCCTTTTTCGACGCGGCATACAGGCTCACCGGGTGGTCCACATTGTGGTGGACCGAGAACGGCATGGTGGTGTTGGCGCCGTAGACCGAACTGCTGGAGGCATAGACCAGGTGCTCGGTGGCGTGGTGCCGGCAGCATTCCAGCACGTTGCAAAAGCCCACCAGGTTGGAATCGATGTAGGCGTGCGGGTTGGTCAGCGAATAGCGAACCCCGGCTTGCGCTGCGAGGTTGACGACCCGTTGCGGACGGTGGTCGCGGAAGGCCTGCTCCATGGCGGCTCGGTCCTCCAGGCTGACGCGCAGTTCGGTAAAGCCTGGGTGTCGGCTCAGCCGGACGATCCGTGACAGTTTCAGGTTGACGTCGTAGTAGTCGTTGACGCAGTCGATGCCGATGATCTCATCGCCCCGTGCCAGCAAGGCTTCGGCGAGGTGATAGCCGATGAATCCGGCGGTGCCGGTGACCAGAATCTTCATAAGGCTTGATGGGTCGGGTTTGGGGCTGTCGGTGGTTAGCGCTTGTTGGCGCCCGGGCGGGCATTATAGCGCCGCGATGGCGGGGTTGGCTCGTCGGCCCAGGCGGGCGCTGGGCTATAATGGCCGGTCCCTGGCGTGGGC
>VEPB01000584.1 GCA_012026715.1 Methylococcaceae bacterium
ATCGCTGGCGGTGACCTGATAGCTGTAGGCCGCCCCCATGATGCCGGTGGTCACGCCCGGATTCGAAGTGATGACCGGATCGTGATTTTCCGGCCAGGTCACCGCGTCCGAGGCCTTTCCGCACGCCTTGTCGACTGGCGAAAGGGTGCAGCTGGTCTTGATGTCGTGGCAGGTATCGCAGCCGATCTCGGTTCCCGCGGCCACCTTGATCACCGACTTCTTGAACCCGGCGGCCTTCAGCTTGGCCCATTCGAAGTCGCTGAAATCGAACACCCGATCGACCGGCGTCTTTGACAGCCGGGGTCCCTTGTGGTCGTTGCCGTGGCAGGCGGCGCATTGATCCTCGTGGTTCTTGCCGGGTTTCTGGGCGTAGTTGTTGTGCCAGCCACCATAGGTGGTACCGTCGATCGTGGTGGTATCGGTGGGGTCGCCCGAGGACTTCCACCAATAAGGATCGTTGATGGGATGGCTGTTGTGGGGGCCGCCCAACACGCCGGAATCCGCGGCGAGATCGGTCATGTAGATGCCACCGTCTAGATCCTTTTCGTTCTTGAAGGAATCCCGGTCGTGGCAGACGTTGCATTCCAGGATGGGTCCGGTATGCCCCTGCAACTGCATGGACGTCACGTTGTCGTTGGCCTTGGGGTCGCGGTTGGGCCACACCTCGTGAGCACCGCCGTGGCAGGCGCCGCAGGGCACGTTGCCGTGGCTGTCGTGGCTGTTGCGGTACAGCGGGGTGGTGACGCTGACGATGCTGTTGCGTGAACCGACGTATTTGTCCGAGAAAACAGATTGGCTGAAGTAGATGTCGGTCGATTTGCCCGGCTGCACCGCGAAGCGCTGGGATTTCGGCTGCAACGGAGTTGCCGACGGATCGTCCTGGGCGAAGGCACGCTTCAACACGCCGGCGCTGTAGAAACCGCCGCTGCCGTCTTTGCCGCGATTGGCGTCGCCGGTATGGCAGGAGCCGCAGTCGGGCTGATCGTAATACTCGATGCGGGAGGTAAAGCCTTCGGCACCTGGCTTGGGTTTCTGGTAAGCCTGGCCGACCGCGAACATGTCGCCGTGGCAGTCGTAGCAGGTCACGCCCGCGGTGTACATGCGGTCTCGATAAACCTGGTCGCGATGCCCGGCATGGCAGTGCAAGCAGCTCTGTTCCTGCGGCAGGGCATTGCCCTGGTCGTCCACCGCGGCGAACAGGCTGTCCGGATTGGGACCCTTGGCCGGATCCCAGCGCAGCGGCCGTCCGTCTTCCCCGCGCTGGAGCTTGAGGGGATCGGATGGATCTTTGCGCAACTGAGCGTGATAGCGGTGCATGGTCTGGGAGTAACGCGGGGTGAAACCGGGGTCGCCCCGTTTCTTGCCCGGGCTATCGTTGACGTTGAAGCCCATTTCGTACTGTTCCATCGTCTGGTGGCACATGGTGCAGGTGAGCGGCCAGTCCCAATGGGTGCCGGTATCCGTGGGTCCCTTGGCGCCAAAAATCATGCTGCTGACCAGATTGACGTTGTCGTAGAAGTCGTGCAGTGCCGAGGCGTTGAGGATCGCGGCATATTCCTGATCGAACAGGCTGTCGCTGGGTTTGCCATCGCGATCGACCGACTCGAAGAAGGACGGTGGGGTGAACTCCGGTTTGCAGTTGTATTGGTAAGTGCATTCCCCGGTGCCGGTGGAGTGGTAGGCCTTCTGATATTGGGACCAATCCAATTGGTCGTTGGCGGCGATCTTGCCTTTGGCATGACACTCGCGGCAGTGGAAATCCTTGCTGGCGCTGACGACGGCGTCGGTCTTCGCCAGCGGCTCCTTCGAGGTGGCGTCGGCGACTTCCACCCGCATCAAGGGATAAGGGTTTACCCGACCGCTGTCGTCCACGTCGGTGAGGGGAATGTTGCGCGCGGTGTGCCAAGCCTGGTCGGTGTAATAGGTGGTGAAATCCTGCGGAGTATTGACCGCAAAGGGATCAGCGCGACCCGGCATATAGCGTCCGTGGTCATCGGCGTAAGGAGCCGCGGGAGGCTCGCCCCCCGGAAACGTCCAGTAGGGATTGGGTGGATTCCAGATGCGAATCCCTTCATCGGGCTTTACCAAAACGGGGTCCTTCGCACCCCAACCGGTCCACCAGAGAAATTCGGTCAACCAGTTGTAGGTGACATAGTCCGAAGCCTGTTCCTGTTTCGGCCGTTCATAGACTTCCCACAGGTCGGTCTTCTGGATGTCGGCCCCTTGTAGCGGTGCGGGATCGTACTTTCCTTCGGCATTTTTGTTCAACGGCCAATTCTGGCTGGTTGAGTTGATGGAATCCGTGCCGACAGGATCGAGCGGACTGTTGGCCGCCGCATAGGTTAGTTTCACCGATTCCTTGTCGGGTTGCTGGTCGTCCGGCGGAGTCAGCTGCGGCGGCTTGAGGTCCTTCTTGTACACCACCGCATTGAGGCTATTGAAAGGTCCCCAGGCGGCGGCGACATCCAGGTTGGGGGTGTAGCGGGCATCACCGGCCGATTGCATGGTCAGGTCCGGGAATGGCAAAACCACGACGTCGCCCTTGTTGCCCTGCAGTTGCTTTTGCGCGGTGGGCGCTTCGGACTGGGAGCCGGAAACCAGATTTGAAATATCGGGAAGTCGTTCCGCCGACTTGCCGACCAGGATCAGGACGCTGTCTTCGCAGTAACGATTGAGCTTGTCCCAGGCGGTGAAGCGGATGCGGTAGCTGCTGTTGTCACGGACGAAATTCACGCTTGCGGACGAATCGAGCGGGCGCAATTTGCTGGTTGTCTTCCTGCCCCGGGTATAGCTGGGCGGATTGGTGCCGGAATTTTCGATGCCGAGAGCGCCGCCGGCAAAATCCCATTCCACCGTCAGCGGTGCCGCCTTCTTATCCTTCAGCGCCGCGCTGGCATGGAGGGCGACGGGTTCGTTCAGGCCGATCGCGGCGTTCTCAACCGGTTCGACGATTTTGCACACCGGGGTCTTGGCGCACTGCTTCCCGCTACCCTTCACCGCCTTGAAGGTGGACTGGTCATCCGCTTCCGCCCGTACCGAACACAGCTGCTGTGGATGCTGAGGCTGTTCGGCGGTGAAGTTGAACTTGCCCTTGTCCCCGATCGTGGCGGCGCCCAGAAACTGGCCTGCGGTGTCGTACAACGCGATGGAGGAAGCGCTTCCGTTGCGGTAACTGCCCTTGACCGTCAGGGTTCCGCCGATCAGGACGGCCTTGCTGACGACGAGCCGGGGCTTGCCGGCGAAAGCGTTGCCGCTCAGCAACGCCAGCCCCACTGCCAATACCCCGAAATACCCCCAGTGGAATCCCGTCGAATGCTGCGATGGTTTCATGTGCCGCCTCATGGTGGACGTCTTGTTATAGGCCGGTGCGGTGGCGAAACCCTGTCGTTCCGCCATGCGCGACCATTGCAGGATTCGCGCCTGGATCGGCTTTGTTGCAAATACAAGTCGTTATTCCGATGAAGCGCCGGGGCTGCCGAAAAACCTGAGGCATTTGCCGCAAGGCCGTGGCAGATCACGCACCACTTTGCCGAGAAAGCCGATTCACCACACCTATCAAGTTGATTTTGTGAAGATCATTCCGTGGTTCAGTTATTGCGTCCAAATGCTAGGGATTTCGATTCGACGGACCGGACTTCGACGACAACAACAAGAGGATTTCATGAGACCTTCATCGGGGCGCACCAACCACTGGAGGAAACAGGCGGTCTGCCTACTGCTCTGGCTGGGATTCGGCCTTGCCGCAGACGGCGCGGCGGCCAAGGCCAAGATCACCATTTCCAAGGCGATCTGGAAAGGATCTGCCTTGACCGTCAGTGGACGCTTTACCAAGGGCGCGGCCGGCACACCGGTCGAACTGTACGATTTGAGTGGCCGATTGCTGGGCACCGGCGGCTTGGACGACCGCCACAAGTTCAGTTTCCCCGCCCTGGCGGCGGAGCGTCCGGAGTTGCTCTGCGGCGTGCGAGTGAAGGTGGGCGAGCTTTCCACCATCAAGCCGGTGAAGGGCGCCGGGAAGGACTGCAACCGCGTCCCCGCCTGCCAGATTACCGCTCCGGCCGGCGGCACCAACCTGACCGTCGGCCAGGAGACCGACTTTACGGCCACCGCCAAGCTGAAGGACAAGAAGGCCGGCCCGCTGAAATACGAGTGGGATTTCGCCGGTGGCGCCATGGGCCATCCCACGGAACTCGCCGCCAAAGCCAGCTTCGTCCGCAACAATAGCCGCTACCGGGTTCGCTTCAGCGCCACCGACGCCAAAGGCCGCCGTTGCGAAGACCTCATCGAGGTGACCGTCGGTACCCTGCCAGCCGCTCCGGAAAAGGTGGCCGGTCTGGCACAAAAGGCCCAACAGGATGCGCCCAAGCTGGGAAATCAGCTGGACGGCAGCAAGGGCAAGGTCGTGGTGCTGCCCGCCGACGAATGGAGTTACCAGTGCATCAACGACCACTACATCCAGCCCAACATCGAAACGGTCTACCCATGGCCGGTCAACAGCCTGCAGGCGGTCGCCTACAAGAAGGACCGGCAGCCGCCGGTGCTGGACGGAAGCCAGGTGCAGTTGCGCTATCTCGCGGCGTCCAACCCCAACGATCCGGTCGGCGCCGATTCCATCAACTCCACCAGCCAGAACTACCCCGTCGGCGAGCGCATCCGCAAGGCGGAGATCGCCAAGTCGGATTTCTGGGAAACGGTCGATCGCACCGGCCAGGAGAGCACGCTGGCGGATGACTATGTCAGCCGCTACTGGGCGTGGCAATACACCGGCGGCAGCTTCGGCTACCCGAAGACCTCCCCCGTCCCGGACGAGGGACTGCCCAAGGAGGACATGAACCCCGGTCACGGCCGCTACATGCCCGGCATCCTCAAGCCTTACGAGGCTAACGATCCTCAGGATTTCTCCCGGTTCGATACCGGCAAGAACCAGTTCGCCGCCAGCTTCATTCCGGTCATGGACGTGGACGACCAGGGCCGGGTGAACCCTTACCCGCTGATGCGGGTACAGGCGGTCGACAAGGAGAGTAAGGAAGTCCTTGCCGCCACCGACGTGGTGATGACCGCGGGCCGCGACCTGCACTGCCGCGAATGCCACGCCAAGGGTCAGGTCGCCGCCGATCCGGGCGCGCCGTGGAGCGAGGAGGCCTACCACTCGTCGCTTAATGGAACCAGTTGCGGCGACCTGCCGGCCGATGCCTACTACCGCAATTGCACCACCATCCCCTACGGCAAGCCGGAATTCGTCGAGGCCAAGGATGCGACCTACCAGGAACAGGAATGGGCAGCGTTGCAGAACATTGCCCTGGTGCACGACTTCTATGACTGGGCTGGAGTTCAATTGAACGACGCAGCCGGCCTCGACGCGAACGGCAAGCGCCACGACGATGGTTCCTTTGCTTGCGACGGCTGCCACATCTCGCCGTTGCGCAACTGGCCCGCTTCCACCGACGGACAACCGTTCGAACTGTGGGGAGACTATTTCGCCTTCGAGAAATACGGCAAGGACACCACGATCTACACCGCGCGCGGCGAATCCAACGCGGTTCACGGTCTCCACAGCCGCTTCATGAAAAACCCCGACGGCAGCCTGCAGCGCGAGGCCAACGGCAAGCCGAAACTGTGGAATCCCGAGCAGGGCCGCAACAAGGACACGCTGTTCCCGGTGGTCGCCGAGGACGGCAGTTCCCTGCCCATGGAACAGAACTGCCTACGCTGCCATTCCGGCCAGCGCGAGCAGTGTTATCGCGACCGCATGTACACCGCCGGCACCACCTGTTTCGACTGCCACGGCGATGTGTCGGCCATTGGCCTGAACCACAAGAAGCCGGAGGCGCTGAAGACCGCCGATGGCAACAACTACCGGGTCGCCTGGTATGAACAGCCGGACTGCGGCTCCTGCCATACCGGCAACGCCAACGAGGGTGCCGACAAGGGCAACGGTTTCTTCAGTGCCGGCGTCAAGCGCCGGGCCTTCGCCGACGACGACCTCTCCGCCACTCCGCTGAGACCGAAGACCGACCGCTTCGCGGTGCTGCCGGTGACTGCCAAGGAATGGCCCCAGGAAGATCCCAGCGAGGATTGGTCGCGCAGCTACATGACGCTGACCACCGCGCTGTTCCGGGACGGCAAGGACACCCACGGCAACGTGCCCTGCTCGGCCTGTCACGGCGCCGCCCATGCGGTGTGGCCGAACCGCGACCCCAACGCCAACGACAATGTCACCTCGCTGCAGTTGCAGGGCCACACCGGCACCGTGCTGAAATGCAACGTCTGTCACACGGCGGATTCCTTCAAGGAACTGGCCGACCTGGACGGCGGCAAGTACATGACGGATTTGGCCGACCGCACCGACTTCCATGGCGGTTCGGGCGTGCTGGGCGGCCCCCACTACATGCACCCGGTGAACGACCCCAATTGGTGGAAGCAAGCCAAAGACAATACCGAGCCCGACGACACCGGAACCAGCGGGACCGCCGGCGGCTGGCACAACGACCTCGCCAAGCAGCCTGGCAAGCATGGGGAAGACCAGTGCGCCGCCTGCCACGGCAACGACCACAAGGGCACACGGCTGTCAAAGACCCCGGTCGACCGGGTGTTCGATTTCAGTGGTCCGGAATTCGACTGGCCCACGTTGACGAAAGCCGGCTTCAAGAAGAAGGTGATCAAGGTCGCCGCCGGGAGCTTCATCGGCTGCGATACCTGCCACGACATCAAGACCAGCTGCATCGACTCGCCGGCCGGCCAGGACAAATGCGGCAAGCCATCGACCGATGTCCCTGAAGCATCCAATACCGCGCCGGTGATCGATTCGACCCCGGTCAGCACGGGTGTCATCGGCCAGCCCTATAGCTATCAGGTCCACGCGACCGACGCTGATGGCGACGCCCTGGCTTACGGGATAGACACCCCCCACCTCGGCGGGCTGTCGGTCACTGCCACCGGAAAGGTCACCATCACCTGGGATGCCGCCGATTTCGCCGGTCAAGCGGCGCCGCTCAGCTCCAGCTATACGGTGTCGGTGATCGACAGCCGCGGCGCTTTCGCCAAGCAGGCGGTAACGGTCAATCTCGGTTGTCCGACCAATCTCAGCTGGGACAAGGATCTGGGGCATTGCATGGGACCCGGCGTGGTGCTCATCACCTAGACTTCCGAAACACCAGGGATCGATGCGGGAAGCGCCTTTAGCTATGCGGTCAAGGCGGTCAGCGGAGGCCATGGAACGCTGTCTTACAGCCTGAGTGGCGCGCCCGCGGGTATGAGCATCGACGCCGCTACCGGCGTCATCGGCTGGACACCCGCAGCGACGGTGGGGGGCGACTTCAGCTTTACGGTCACCGCCGACGATGGGGCGGCTCAGGCCAGTCAATCGGTGAATGTCACCGTCTGCAAAGCGCCGGAGCACTGGGACAGCGGAATGGCCATGTGCATGCAGTAACGCAGGAAGTGAAACCAGGCCATGGATGGCTAAGGACGGGACGCATCGGCGTCCCGTTTTGCTTTCTCGCGCTGATCAATCCGGGAGCCTGGCCCGCTGGAATTTCGAGCAAGCCGCACTTCCGAAATGCGTGATCGCGGCGCTGCCGCCGGCGCGATCGGCCGCAATCGCCCTGGATCGACGGTTAGGCCGTCCGGATCAGCACGGTGTCATCGCAGAACTGGACACATTCGAAGATCAGGTCGTCGATGGAGCCTTTGACATGGTCGTGGTGGTGATATGCCACACCGACCTCGGCGTCGGTTCCCTGATGCTTGAGAATCCCGTGCACGCTGAACGGCGTCCCGGAATTTGGCAGCCGCATGGTGATTTTGATTTTGTCCCCAACCGCCAGGCTCAGCGGCTGTTTCAACTTGACGCGGATGCCGCTGAAGCTGATGTCGACGATGTCTGCGTCGATCGCGGTTTCGCGGCCGAAGAGGTCGTTGAATTTGACCCCGGCCCGAATGCCGGGCGCTTTCAGCCGGCGGTGTTCTCTTCGTTCGGTACTCATTCCCCCTCCTTTCGCGGTTCCCTATGGTTGCCGCTGAACTCCCTGCCGTTGACGGTGAGAAGACGCGGCCATTTTGATCTTTCAGGTCATCCAACCCGTTCGTATTCTGCTGGGCGAGCGCCATCCCGGCGGCACCCAGCCTGAATTTGTTAAGCAGATGCCGGGCCATGTTCAAAGGCCTTATTTTTTATTGCGTTGATGGAGTCGCTCATCAGACGGCGCAGGGAAATCGAGGCATATCCCTCAGGGCTGTGGGATATCACGCTGCTGTCAGATCCCGAACCGGAAATTACGGCACAGACCTATCCGCAAACCCCGCGGCCGTCTCCCTCACGCCGATCGGGGCGGACTGCTGCGTCCGACCGCATCGTCCCGTCACAGCTACCGCTGGACCTGGAGTTGACCCGTTGCGGTACGGCTGCCACATCCGAGCTAAACTTTACACGCGCGATTCCAGGGCCGATGATCGCGCAGAGTTGAACCTTAGGCATGTCCTCCTGCGCGGTTTCGAGCGGTTGGCGCAGAATGGTTAAGCCCAGGCTCTGCCCTCCGTCTGTTCTCAAGCATGCGGTTACCCCTTCAAAGTACTCGCAGATCTATCGGTAAGGACAGCCTATGCGCCTGTTATATGTAGAAGACGATCCGCTGGATGCCGAATTGATTCTGCACGTGCTGGCCTTCCATGCACCGGACATGGCGGTTGACCATGTGGTAACCCTGGCTGCGGCTAAGAACCGGTTGTCGGGTCCGGATACCTACGATCTGCTCCTGGTCGATTTGAATTTGCCCGATGGTAACGGTTTGGATCTGGTGGCCTTCGTTCGTACTCGCGGTCTGCCGATGGCCGTGGTGGTCCTGACCGGTTGGAACGACGAGCAAGCTGCAGTCTCTGCTTTGCAGGTTGGCGCAGACGATTTCCTTGCCAAGTCTTCCGATAACGACAGCCAGGTGGTGGCAACTCTGCGCGGAGCTCTGGCGCGCAACCGGGAAGCGACCGCCAACAAGTCCCGACCGATTCATGTGCTGTATGCCGAGAAAAACGCCACGGACGTGGAATTGACCCGCCGCCAACTGACCGAGCGTTTTCCCCACATCCGTCTGACGGCGGTGGCGCATCCGCTGGACGTGCTGGAAATCCTGCCGGCCGAGCCCGGCAAGGCGTCGATCTATGACGTGTTGCTGCTGGATTTCGCGACGCCCGCTCTGGAAACCCTGGAAACCATCAAGATCCTGCGAACCGGCTGGCAGCTGCCGATTCCCATTGTGCTGACCGCAGCGTCCGGCAGCGAGGTGTTGGTAAGCCAGGCGTTGCGCTTGGGGGCCGATGATTATCTGTGCAAATACCCCGGCTATTTGAACGAGCTGCCGGCCATCCTGGAAAAGGTCTGCCGAGAGGCTGAATTGAGCAAGGAGCGGGAGCGACTGAAGGAAATGACCCAGCGCCTCAATCGGCTGTTGGCGTCCAGCCCGGTCTTGATCTTCACCCTGCGGCTGCAAAATGGTGATGCGGTGACTTCCTGGGTCAGCGAAAACATCACCCGTCTGTTGGGATTCAGCGTGGAGGAAACCTTACGCCGCAATTGGTGGCACAACCATCTATACCCGGACGATCGCAAGCTCGCCACCGCAGGGATGTCCACCCTGTTGCAGAGCGGTCGGCTGACGGTTGATTACCGCTTCATCGATCGGGCTGGGCGCGTCCACTGGATCCATGACGAGTCGGTGCTGATGCACGGCGCCGACCAGTCCGGTTGCGAGGCGATCTCGGTCTGGCGCGACATCACCGAGGCCAAACAGGCGGAACAGTTTCAACAGATTCGCATCGCCACCCTCGACAAGCTGGTCGGCAACCATCCGCTGTCGGCCATCCTCGGCGAGATCGCGGCCGGCCTGGAACGGATCCGCCCGGAGATGAAGGTTTCCATCCTGCTGCGCGATTCCCGCACCGGCCGGCTCTATACCGAAGCGGCCCCAAGTCTGCCGCAGTCCTATATTGCGGCGATCGACGGAATCATGACGGGGGAAGGCGTGGGGTCTTGCGGTACCGCGGCAGCGACCGGAAAGCCTGTGATCGTCGAGGATATCCAAAGCCACCCTTACTGGACTGCCTATCGCCACCTGACTGAACCCATCGGCTTGCGCGCCTGTTGGTCCGTTCCGTTTATGGACGAGGACGGTGGGGTGTTGGGAACCTTCGCCATTTATTACGGCGAGGTCAGATCGCCAAGTCGGGCCGATCTGGAGCTGATCGATGAATTCGCCCGTCTCACCAATCTGGCGGTGCGCCGGATTCGCTCGGATACCGCGCAGCGCCAGGCGGCCGCGGTATTTGCGAACACCCGCGAGGGGGTGTTGATCACCGACTTGTCCGGCCGAATCGTGGCCGTCAACCGGGCGTTCACCGATATCTCAGGCTATTCCGAAGCGGAAGTGCTCGACTGTAACCCCAGGTTGCTGCAATCCGGTCGCCATGACCGGGTGTTCTATCAAACCATCTGGGGCAGTATCCAGGAAACGGGATACTGGCAGGGAGAGATCTGGAACCGCCGCAAGAATGGAGAGCTTTATCCCCAGTTGTTGACCATCAGCACCGTCTACGACTCCAACGGCAGTGCAACCCACTATGTCGGGGTGATGACCGACATCAGCCAGCTCAAGCACTCCCAGAATCAGTTGCACCGCCTCGCGCACTACGATCCGCTGACCAATTTGCCGAACCGGTTGCTGGTCCAGTCTCGCCTACAGCATGCCCTGGAGCGGGCGGAGCGCCAGGAAAGTCTGGTGGCGGTGATGTTCATCGATCTGGATCGGTTCAAGAACATCAATGACAGCCTCGGTCACCCTTCCGGCGACGATTTGCTGCAAATCCTGTCGCAACGGCTGCAGCGGCAGATCCGCGAGGAAGACACCCTGGGACGCTGGGGTGGCGATGAGTTTCTGATGGTGCTGGAGGGGTTGACCCGCCCCGAGGACGCCGGAGTCGTTGCCCGCATGGTGTTGGGCTTACTGGCTAATCCCATCGCCTTGCCGGGCGGCCCGGAAGTCTACGTGGGTGCGAGCATCGGCATCAGCCTGTTTCCAAACGACGGTCGCTGCGTTACCGAGCTGATTCAGCATGCCGATGTAGCGATGTACCAGGCCAAGGAGTATGGGCGCAATACCTATCGATTTTACACCCCGGCACTGACCAAGGCCGCCAATGAGCGGTTGGAAATGGAGGCGCGGTTGCGCAGGGCTTTGGCCAATGAGGAGTTCGTCCTGCATTACCAGCCGCAGATCGACATTGCCAGTGGCGCGGTGATCGGCTGTGAGGCGCTGGTGCGCTGGCTGGATCCGGTACTGGGGTTAATCGCCCCGGATCGCTTCATCCCGGTCGCCGAAGAAACCGGCCTGATCGGGACGCTGGGCGAGTGGGTCTTGCTGACCGCCTGTGCTCAGGCCCAGCAATGGCGGGAAAATGGCCTGGACCACCTGGTCATGTCGGTGAATCTTTCGGTTCGCCAGCTGGATCGTCGCGGACTGGTGGAAACCGTGGCAGCCATCCTGGCGACGAGTGGCTTGCCGCCCGGCTGTCTGAAGCTGGAACTTACCGAGAGCATGATCATGAACCAGGGCGAGCATGCCGTCGATCTGTTGCGCCGGCTCAAGGAGTTGGGGGTCCATTTGTCGATCGACGATTTCGGCACCGGTTATTCCTCTCTGTCCTATCTCAAACGGTTTCCCATCGACGAACTCAAGATCGACCGCGGTTTCGTGCGCGACATTCCAGCGGATAGCAACGACATGGAGATCGCCGCCACCATCATCGCGATGGCCCGGAATCTCAAATTGAAGGTCGTAGCGGAAGGGGGCGAGACACCGGAGCAGCTGGCGTTTCTGGCTCGCCAGGGTTGCCACGCTTACCAGGGCTACCTCTTCAGCCGTCCGCTCCCGGCCGACCAGTTCTCCCGTACTTTGATTGAGGGCTCCAGTGGATAGCGAATCCACGCCGATGCTTAGCGTCTCCGATCACCGCCGCGACAGGGTCGGTCTGACTTATGTCTATCCGGTAATTTCCCGCCGCAGCGGCGGCTTGTCCATCGGCATCAACCTGAACCCCAACAACGCGTGCAACTGGCGCTGTATTTATTGTCAGGTTCCTGGCTTGCGGCGTGGGGCGGCGCCCGCGATCGATCTAGGCTTGCTGCACAGCGAACTGAAGCAGATGCTCGGCGATGCCCTGCAGGGGGATTTCTACGACCGCTTCGCCGTCCCGGAACAGCAACGGGTTATCCGAGACATCGCGATTTCCGGCAACGGTGAGGCGACCACCGCCAGGGAGTTTCCACAGGTGGTGGAGATGGTCGGGAAATGTTGCAACACGTTTGGCCTGGCCGGCCGCGCCAAGCTGGTGCTCATCTCCAACGGAAGCCGGGTGCGGGACCGGGCGATACAGGAAGGCCTGCAGGCCTGGGGAAATCTGGGCGGAGAGCTGTGGTTCAAGCTGGACAGCGCCACGCCGGATGGACTGGAACGCATCAATGGCGTCAGGCTCCACCCCGACACGGTCCTGGAGAATCTCGCTACCGCGGCCACACGATGCCCCGTCTGGATTCAAACCTGCGTCTTCATCCTGGATGGCAAAGTCCCCGAGTCCAGCGAACGGAGTGCCTACCTGGCATTTCTGGCGAAGGCGTTGGAGCGGGGGATTCAGCCGGAAGGCGTCCTGTTGTACGGATTGGCGCGGCCTTCCCAGCAGCCTGAGGCGCGGCGTCTAGCGGCATTGCCGCCGGAATGGCTGGAGGCCCTTGCCGACGAGATCCGCCGCTTGGGTTTGGTGGTGCGGGTCAATCCCTGACCTGCTCCATCCGGATCTCCGTTCCCGGTGCAAGTTCCAGCGCCCGATCTGCCCGGCCCCGATTGACGGCGATTTCCACCAGCCCCGCCGAGTTGCAATACCAGAACGGCTCTCCCGGGGCGACCCGGCAGAACGTTTCTGCCCATTCCAGTCGCCTCCCGTTGACGATCAGGCCCGCACCGGCCAGCTGGTCGCGGTAGCGCACCCCCGTCATGGCATTGCCGTAGTGGTCGCAGTAGATGACCGCCGCGCGGTCCGCCGGCCAGTACCGCAGATCCGGTCCCGACCAGTCGCTGTGGGCCCAGCTGAAATCGCCGAGGCTGATCCGCGCCGCGATCGGTGCGAACAGGTCGCGGCCATGGAAGGTTGACGACAGGATCTCGGGACGCCACTCGATGATCCGCCAGCGGGTCTGCCGGGCCTGCCTTGCGACGGTGTTGAGCAAACCGTTGTCAGGGCCCACGTACCAACGGCCGTCGGCTTCCAGGGCCACCGCTAACCGTTCGCCGCCCACTCCCGGGTCGACGACGCAGACCAGCACGGTATGGCTTGGACATTGGCGCGCCAGAGCCGCCAGCAGGTAGGACGCCAACTCCGGCTCGCCGGCCGGTGCGTTGCTGAGCAGATTGATGATGGGTTGAGTCGGTGCACCGCACTGCAGGACCGCCTGCATTTGGCCCAGATAAGGACCTTCCGCGCCGAAATCGGTAAACAGCAGGATCATCGGCCGGCTGGCCCGTCAGCGGTCGTCCGGATTTGGCGGCACGACGGTTTCGGCGGGGGCCACACCCTGGTCCGAAAGCAGCCCGGGTTCTTCGTCCTGTTCTTCCCCTGGCTTGAAGAAGCGGGAGAACCACAATCCCAGTTCGAACAGCAGCCACATGGGGACGGCCAGCAGGGTCTGGGACACCACATCCGGCGGTGTCAGCACGGCGCCAACGAAAAATGCCAGGACGATGACGTAAGGCCTTTTGTCCACCAGTGCCTCGCGCGACACCACGCCGCTCCAGATCAGCAGGATGGTGGCAATGGGGACCTCGAAGCAGATGCCGAAGGCGAAGAAGATGGTCAGGATGAAATCCAGGTACTGGGTAATGTCGGTCATCACCGTGACACCCACGGGAGCCGCGGTGGTCAGGAACCCGAATACCAGCGGCAGCACCACGTAATAGGCAAATGCCACCCCGCAATAGAACAGGATCGTGCTGGAGAGCAACAGCGGCAGCACCATGCGCCGCTCGTGCCGGTACAGGCCGGGTGCGATGAAGGCCCAGGCTTGGTAGAGCACGAACGGCACCGCCAGGAACAGGGCCACCACCAGGGTGAGTTTGAAGGGAGTCAGAAACGGCGACGCCACCTCGATGGCGATCATCTGGGTACCGGCCGGCAGGTGCTGCAGCAGGGGGCCGGCGAGATAGCTGTAGATGGGGTTGGCGTAAAAGGCCAGCCCGAGAAACAGGACCAGGACCGCCGCGATCGCCTTCAGCAGCCGGTCGCGCAGTTCAACCAAGTGAGAAAGAAAGGGCTGCTCGCCGTCCAGCTCAGTCTGGGGCATTCGATTTTTCTCGGGATGCCGCGTCTGGGCCGTCAGCTTCGATCCGCTCGCTGAGAGTCGCTTCCAGCATGCGCTTTTGCTCGGCCAGTGATTGCCTCAGTTCCTGAACCTCCAGCTCATGCTGGACCTCATGTTTCACCGAGTTGACCGCGCTACGGATTTTGCGTAGCCACAACGCGGCCTCCCGAGCCACCTTGGGCAGCCGCTCCGGCCCGAAGACCAACAAGGCGATCAATCCGCACAGCGCAAGTTCCAGGAAACCGACTTCGAACATCGCCCGACGCTACCGTCTGATCAACCCTTGTCCTTGCTGTCGGTGGCCGTATCGGCAGCGGCCGATTTGGTTTCGGCCTTATCCTCGGTCTCGGTCATGGCCGAACGGAAACTCTTGATGGCGCCACCCAGGTCGCCCCCGATGTTGCGCAAGCGCTTGGTGCCGAAAATGACCAGAACGATCATGAACAGGAGCAGCAGCTCCCAAACTCCAATACCCATAACGATTTCTCCCAGGTCTCGAGTCGTAGTGAAAAACCCGCTTCTATCAGAGCGAGGAAGCATTCTAGAGTTTCAGGTCCTCAATCCCCGATATCCGGGGCTCCTTGCGACCATTGGTTTCCATCAGGTAAAGCGGCTCCTTGCTCATCGCGGCATTCAGCTTATCGCGGATCTCTTCCGGCGAATATTCTGCCTTGATGGGAAACCGCACCAGCGGCAGGCCCACGGAGTCGCACACCGGCTTCAGCGCATCATCCTGGTCCGGCTGATGGGCCGGATTGGTCTTGTCATGCAATTGAATGACGCAGGCCACTGTCAGCGTGTTCACGTCGCACAGCACGAAATCAAAGTGACGGCCGACGATAGCGGCAAGGCCGGCCCGGCTGCCGTCGCGGGCGACCATTTTTTTCGGTTGGACCAGGTCGGTTACCCGAATCTTGCCGAAGATTTCAAATTCTCCATGGACGGCCTGTTTGAGCGCTTGGAAGAACACCCGGTCATCCGCCGAAAACAGTGCGCCGCGCTTTTGATAGACCAGCCGGGCGAGCTTGCCGCCATGACGGATGAAAATGCGGAACAAGGCAACCAGCAGCACGACGCCGGCAACGGCCGCCAACAGCGACGAATTCATGGGGGTACTCTGGTTCGCGGACTGGGAGGGCGCGTGCCTCAAGATGCCGGAGTTGGCCGGGGGATGATCTGATTTTGCCAGAATGGGTGGGGAGTCGCCATGTCGGGCGCGATCGTCAAACCGAAAAGCTCTCGCCGCAACCGCAGGAAGCCTTGGCGTTGGGATTGGTGAAACGGAATGCCTCACCGATGCCTTCGCGGCGATAGTCCACTTCGACGCCTTCCAAGGCGGCCAAGTGCGCCTTGTCGATGACCAAGGTGACTCCGCGCTGTTCGAATACCGCATCGGATTCGCCGACGCTGTCGACATAGTCAATCAAGTAAGAGAGGCCGGAACAGCCGGACTTCTTTACCCCCAGCCGCAAGCCTAAACCATGCCCGCGGCGTTGGAGCTGCTTGGCGATCTGTTCCGCGGCGGCTTCTGTGACGGTGATGCTCATAAAATCTAATTCAGACCAAAATGGGGTGGAAGCAGCCGACGGCTGACTTGGAAGTGGAGTATACGCCAGGGTCAGGCGACCTGTGCATGGCGCGGATGCAGTTGGGTCAGTACCTCGATCAACCGGTCGATGTCCTTCTCGGTGTTTCCAGGTCCGAGGCTGACGCGGACGGCCGATTTCGCGAGTTCTGCCGGAATCCCCATGGCCGTAAGTACCGGGCTCGGTTCCCCGCCGCCGCTGGCGCAGGCAGAGCCGCTGGACAAGGCAATTCCAGCCCGATCCAGGAACATCACCAGAGTTTCCCCATCGATGCCGCTCACGCCGAACTGAACGGTATTACAGAGCCGTGGCGCATTTTGGGCAAAGATCGTGGTACCCGCCAACCGGTTCAAGCGGTGCTCCAGCCGGTCGCGCAATCGGAGCAGCCGTTCCCGGCGCTCCGCCAACTCGATCCGGGCCAGCTCGGCTGCCTTGCCGAAGCCGACAATCGCCGCCACATTCTCGGTGCCCGCACGCAATCCCGATTCTTGGCCGCCGCCGTATAGCAAAGGTTCCAGTCTGATGCCGGGGCCGATGACCAGCGCACCGATCCCTTGCGGCGCGCCGATCTTGTGCCCAGACAATGTCATCAGCCCGCCCCCCAGCTGTTCGAAGTTCACCGGGATTTTGCCGACCGCCTGGACCGCGTCGGTGTGCAGTACCGCTTCCGTGCCCTCAAGCGCTTGGGCGAGAGCCTTGCAGTCCTGGATTACACCCGTCTCGTTGTTGGCGAGCATGATGGAGACCAGCGCCTTGCGGTCGTTAACCATGGTGCGCAGATTTGCGGGATGGATCATTCCCGAGGCATCGACTGCTATCCGGGCAATCGGCTTTCCTCGTCGAGCCAGTACTTCCAATGGTTCGATGACCGAAGGATGTTCGGTGGCTCCGGCGACGACGATGCCGGAAGGATGGGCTGCCGCCCACCCCTGGATGGCCAGGTTATTGGCCTCGGTACCGCCGGATGTAAAAACGATCTGGGAAGGCTGAGCCCCTACCAGTTGGGCGACTTGTGCGCGGGCCCTGTTGATGGCGTCACGGCAAAGCCTGCCGTGTCGGTGGAGACTGGATGGATTCCCGAAAAACTTATTTTGGTACGGCCTGATTGCCTCCTCGACCCGTTCGTCCAGCGGGGAGGAGGCATTATGGTCCAGGTAGATCACGCAATCCGTTACAGCCGGGACTCTCGGCGCAGGAGCGCATCCATTCCGGCAGTGGGTGGAGTCGATGTCTGCTTGTCCTGGCGCTCGGCTACCTGACGCACATTTTTGCGTTGTAGCAGATCGTTCAGGCTGATGGTGGAAAGATAAAGCCGAATCTGTTCGCTCAACCCCATCCATAAATCATGTGTCAGGCAGGGATGGGAGTGCTGACAGTTGGCCTTGCCGCCGCAGCGCGTGGAGTCGATCGTCTCATCGACCGCGGAAATGATGTCTGCGACATTGATTTGGCTTGCATCGCGGCTAAGCTGGTAACCACCGCCGGGGCCGCGCACGCCTTCGACCATCCCTGCTCGTCGCAATCGGGCAAATAACTGTTCCAGGTAGGAAAGGGAAATTGCCTGGCGCTTGGCGATGTCGGTCAGGGTAACCGGCCGCTTTTCGCTGTGATAGGCCAAATCGAGCATGGCAGTGACCGCATAGCGGCCTTTGGTCGTCAGTCTCACGGTGCGCTCCCGGAAGGATGAAGGGGACGAGAAACTATAACGATCCCCTACGAAAATAGTCAATTTTGAGCGTGGAAATTCTTATTCCCAATGGCCCAGAACGTCGTGTCCCGCGAGAAACCATGCTTACGGTATTGTTTTTTTGCCGGCGTTGATCCAAATCAAAGTCCCCGGAGCGTATTTCTCTATTCTATGACCCATCGGTTGTAGCGCACGCCCCTCCTGGCTTTGATGCATAGCCGTTGTGATTTAGCTCTCTTTTTTATCCTCTGGGATGGTGTTAGGGGTTGCCTTATAGGCAACCCTTTTTTTTGCTTAGCCGCCCGGTTTTCCCCCGTTTCGCCCCCCTTTGAGCCGGCAACAAGGCAACCTCAATGATCGGTCGTCTTTTCCGGACTCAAGTTAAACCGGATCGCGCCGATGTTTTGTGACATCTGGGGAGTGCGCCAAAATCCTAAAGGGGAGGTGAGTTATGAGAAGCGAGGCGGAAATGCCGGCAATGCTCTGTTCCGTCCGGGCCGGAAAAAGACGGTCGGTCATTGATCAGCCTTACTATGACCTCATTTTTGGCTTGCAAGCAACTTTGGATTTGTCAGAACTCCTGGAGATTTTCAATTCCCATTTGGAGCGAGCAGTGCCTCACGAAGGTTATCGATACTCCAATCCGGAACTGGGTATTGAAATTTCGACTGGCCGGCGCTGTCTTTATGCCTGTCAGTACGACTTGCAGATGGACGAGCACAATCTCGGCCAATTGACCGTGACCAGGGAACGAGTGTTTTCTGAAGATGATCTGGCAACGATTGAAGCCTATTTCTGCCGCTTGCTGTTTCCGATCCGGAACGCGCTGATGTATCGTCAGGCGGTCGATTCCGCTTATCTCGATCCTTTGACCGGCACCCGTAATCGAGCGGCACTGCTCGGCTGCTTGCGGCGAGAATGGGAGATGGCGAAACGCTATTCCCAGCCGCTGTCGGCCATTATGCTCGACGTCGATCACTTCAAGACGATCAATGACACCTATGGCCACAGTGTCGGCGACAGCGTGTTGCAGACCGTCGCCCAAATCATTGCTGGCAGCGTTCGGACAAGTGACTTGTTATTTCGGTACGGCGGTGAGGAGTTTTTGGTGTTGCTGGCCGGCACCGGGGAAGATGCGGCAACCCAATTGGCGGATCGCATCAGAACCACGCTTGAACGACGAATATGCCTACCCGGTGACGGTCTGACCATACGCCTGACGGCAAGTCTGGGCGTTGCCTGCCTTAACCACGGTGAGTTAGCGGAAACCCTGGTTCATCGCGCCGATCAGGCACTCTATCGCGCCAAGGCAGCAGGGCGCAACCGAGTAGCCTTGGCGCGAGGCGAACGCAACGCCTGAAGGCGCAGCGCTATCCGCCGGGGCAGGCATCGCCGCGAAACAGCAGTCCCTCGATGTCACCGAGACGTTTCGCGATGTCGAGGACCTCTTGGGGTGGAATCTGCCGGAGCACCTCGTCCGTTGCAGAGTCGACGATTTGTATGACCGTGCGGCCCGTATCCTTATCGACCTTGAACTTTAGGTTATGCCCTTGGGCTTGCAGATAGTCGTTGATTTTCCCGATCATGTCGGCCGTCGTCTTGGCATCGAGGGGTTTTCCGTTCTCCTCCTTGGTCTGGTCGGCCTTGGCGGCACGTTCTCGGTCCGTTGCTGAGACGGTCTGTTCAGGGTCGGATTGGATTGCCGGTGTCGGAGGCGAAAAAGCCGCCGCGGGGCTCGGCGGTTTCCCCGCCAAGTCGCTGGCAAGAAGTGTATCGCCAGAGGCGATTTTCGCGATTTGCATCGTAGGCTCCCGTTTAGATTGCCAGATTGGATGCCGTGGTTAAACCGTCTGATCGATCAACATCCCGGTCTTTCCCGCCTGCAAGTCCGCAGTACCATGCTGAATGGCCAGAGCCTCGGACAGGTTCGTCAGGAAATCAGCCAGTTTGGCCGGTTGGTTGCCGCGAGCGGCGATCCCGTCCGTCACTCCCGATGCAGGTCCATGGTTCGAACCAGCCGTGGTTGCAAGTTGCGATGCCAATTCGTCGAAACTGGTCTGGAGGTTCGCGACGGCCAGCTGGCCGGTTGCCGTGCCTTCGTCCAAGGCGTTGGCCAGGGACCGCAATGTTGTTGGCAAGTCCCCATAGGGTGACTCTGTGCCGTAACCGGTTTCGGTCGCCGGAGCGGAGGATTGCTCTCCTCCGGCTTCGCTGGCCTTGGCTTTGCTGCGATTGAATTGATCCAATGCCTGCAGCAGGCTCTGGGTGAATGCCTTGAATGCCTGCCGACTTAAGCCGGGTTCCTGGTCCGGTCGGTTTTCCGCTGATTCGGCATCCGCATTCGGATTAATTTGGTTAGCGGCATTGAGCCCCAATCGGTCCAGGCTTTGTAGCATTCCCTGGAGCAGACCTCTGGGATGATTCTGGCCGACGGCCCCGGCTGCTGCGTCGCGGTCGCTATCCCCGTCACTATCCTGCGCCACGTTCAACGGCGGAGTAGTGCTAGAGGGTTGGCTGTAAGCGACTGAACGGCTGATGGAATAGATGGCATCTCGACTGTCTATGGCGGACATCGGCGTTCTCCTCTGTTGCTGAGCACGGGTTTCTAGCACCGTATCGGCAGCAGATTTCCGGACTTTAGCCATCCCTCAAATTTTTTTGACTGAAATGTCGTCATCGATGGCGGAGCCAGGGCGATTCGTGGAACCGGATTCTAGTTGGGCCTATCCAATAGGCATCCCACCGGTCGAGCAGGATTCACGGAGTCCGATATGTCCAAATTCACATTGATGGTGCTGGTAACCGTTCTTTGGGGGCTCGGTTGCGCGGCAGCGGTCGAGGCGCGCGGAAGGCATCATTTCGGCGGCGGTCCGTCGATCGGCTTCTATTTCGGTGATCCGTTTTTCTGGTCTTACCGTTATCCCTTTTATCCCTATTACTATCCGCCCATGATAGTCCCTGTGCCCACTGAGCCGCCGACTTACGTCGAGCGTGGCGGCGGCGATCGCGAACGGCAGCCGTTACCGCCCAATTATTGGTATTACTGCGCCAATCCGGCCGGCTATTACCCCAGCGTCAGCCAATGTTCAACCGACTGGATACCGGTGGCGCCGCAACCGGGCGGGAAACCTTAGACGGAGGATTACGATCGTGAAAGGCAAGATCAGCGTAGTTATCGGGGCGGCGGTGTTGACGGGTTGCGCAACGTTGCCCGAGGGGCCCAGTGTGATGGTGCTGCCGGGCTCGAGCCAGAGCTTTGATCAATTCCGGGCCGACGATGTCCGGTGCCGGCAATATGCGATGTTTCAGGTGGGGGGAACCAGTCCCTCCCAAGCGCAGGCGACCAGCAACGTTGGCAGTGCGGTTGCTGGAGCAGCGCTCGGCGCTGCCGCAGGAGCCGCCATCGGTGGCGGACGGGGGGCTGCCATCGGCGCGGGGACTGGATTGGCCGCAGGCGGTTTGATGGGTGCAAGCACTGGCAACTACGCCGGACGCACGATACAGGAACGCTACGACATTCATTACATCCAGTGCATGTATGCCCAGGGACATCGGGTGCCGGTATACGGCAATTTCACGGCTGACCCTCCGCGCAATCCTGCGCCGCCCGTCGTGCCGCCGCCGCCTCCTCCGGGGGCACCTCCGCCGCCGCCGCCCCGTTGAACTTCGGGGGCTCAAGCGAACGGAAGTTCAGGGAGCTGAGTTGGTAAAGTCGACCCGGTAAACCGACAGATAGCCCCCCCAGGCCGACTGATAGACCAGGGAGACGCGGTCGAGGGGCTTGGCCAGTGAACTGGTGAAAGGCAGTAATCGCGCCAGCAGCGAGCGGGCGCCAGCTTCCGTGACGATGCGCCAGGCACGGGTATCGCCGGAGGAGAGTTGCTGGACCAGATAGTTGCCGGTTCCCCTTTCCACCGTCCAGCGCTTCACCCCGGCAATCTG
This sequence comes from Methylococcaceae bacterium, assembly GCA_012026715.1. GTDB lineage: Bacteria > Pseudomonadota > Gammaproteobacteria > Methylococcales > Methylococcaceae > VEPB01. Next base: position 21,611 of record VEPB01000584.1, read on the forward strand.
GCCGTGGAGGTTTTCCGCCGCCGGGAACAGCCGGCCTTCGAATGCCAATTCCGATCCGGCGAGCGCTTCGATTTCGCTCAAGCGAGCCAGATCATCGAGACAAACCAGCAGATAGACTTGGCGTCCCTGGAACCGCTGTGCCATGTCCGCTAGCGCCTGATCCGCATCCATCGCCAGCCAACGGGCCAGCTGCCGCAAATTGGCATCGTCGTCGGCATAACCGCCCGACACTTCGCTCCACAGACTGCGTTGCGATGCATCGCGGTAAAGCGCCCTGGAGGGACTGGCCGCCCAAACGGCCCTGCCGCTCCCGTAGGCAATGCGCTGGGCGTTGTCCCACCATCCCAGAAACAAGGCGTCGGCAGGGGCGTGTTGCTTGATGGCAGCCATCGCCTCCTCCCACAAATCGTGTCTCAACTTGCCATCGCTCCGCTCCCCCGCTCCGGAAGCGCGGTAGACGATGGCGCGTGCCGGCCGCTGCTGAGGGTCGCGATATTCTGCGACGTCCAACAGCAGTTCGGCCCGATCACCCTGGCTGACCCGATACCGGATCACCCGGTCGGCAGGTCCGACCGGTGCCGGGTCGTCGAAACCGGGAGAACCGCGGTCGGCAACCTCGCGCTTTCGCCAGCTCAGCGAAGGGGATCGATCCGGATCGGGCAGGCCGAACAGCAAAATGTATCCGCCCGCCAGCGCCAGCAGGATGCCGAAGACTTTCGGCAACCAGCCGGCCGCCGGATTGACGTGTTCATCCTGCGCGCAGCAGCCCATGGAATCAGCGCTTCTTGCGACGGATCAGCATGAAGCCGAAACCAACCAGGGCCGTGCCCAGCAGATAGCGGCCGCCCAGATCTTCGGCAAACGCCTTCAGCACCGACCGGTCGGGAACCGCCTTGGCTTGACCGACGTCGACCTTGCCGTCGCGCAGCCTGGTGTTCTCGTCCATGATCACGGCGTAATCCCGCATCAGCTCGGACCAGCCCTCGGTGTAGGTGAAGCCGCCCGGATTGGCATGGAACAAGCCTTTATAGAGCTTGATCAGGTCGTGCTCCCACATGTCCGCGTAAACCCGCTCCACATGGCTCGGATTGTTACCCTTGGCCCAGAACAACTGGAAAAAGCCACCAGCGGCATCCTGTTCAGGCTTGGGCGGAGCCGGACGATTGGTCTTCTGGCCAGGCAGCAGGCCATCCTTGTGAAGAGCCTCGACCACCTTCTTGGCTTCCTGTTCCACCTTGAGCCCTTCGATCGTGCCCTTGTCGGCGGTGGTCAGGTACGCCTCGGCGAAACTGGCGGAATGGCAGTTAGAACAGGTCTTGACCCAATCGTCCTTGCGTTCCTTGAACCAGGGATGAGTCAGGTTGTCGGCGATGGCCGGGGTCGGGTTGAAAGCCCAGCGCACCTTCTTCACCAGGTTGTGGGAGAACTCGCCCTGCGCCTCGAAATGACAGAACTGGCAGGTCGGCGCCGTGTAATGGCCTTTGGTGATGGCATCCTTCAAGGGAACCTCGAAGTTCCAGCCGGACTTGCCCAGGGTCTCGTAGACCGTGCCGTGCTTCGACAACACGTAATTTTCGAATTCGTTGTGATCGACCCCGTTGTGGCAGGTGGCGCAGGCTTCCGGACGGCGCGCCTCGGCGGCGGAGAAGGTGTGGCGGGTATGGCAGCCGTCGCACTTGTTCTGCTGGTAGTGGCACATGTCGCAGCCTTGGGCGATTTCCCGCTCAGGCATTCCCGCCCAGATGGCGGTTTCGACGTTGGCCTGCCAGTCGGCGGCATGGGACGGATGCCCCTTGCCCCATTGCTTCTGCGGCCACTCCTGATCCTTTTCCGATTCGGCTTCGGCAAACTCGCCCACATGGCAGGTACCGCACTTGGCGCGGTCCGGCATCACCAGATCCTGGTCGTGGCGGATGGACTTGGCGCCCACGGGACCGTGGCAGTCAATACAACCGACTTCCTTCAGCTCCTCGCCCTCTTTCAGTACGCCCTGCTTGACCAGGTTGCGCTCGACTTCCGCCAATTTTTCCTTCTTGTAATAGCGCGGACTTTCGGAATTTGTGTTGTCCCGGATCGCGTCCAGCTTGGCGTGGGAACTGCCGGCCCAAGCATGGTAGGCCCCGGGACTCGTGGCCTGATGGCAGGTTACGCACATTTCCCGCGTGACCTCGCCGGCGATGGTGGTGGGGGGTTTGTAGAAATCCTTGGGGTTCCAGTATTTCTGGATGGGGATGGGCTCCCAATGGTCGGCGAATTTGCCCTTGCCCGGGTGATCCGCATAGTAGCGGTCCTTCACCTGATCGTAGGAAGCCGGATTCGCGCCGGCCCAACCGCCGATCAGTGACCAGAGAACCAGTAGAAAACTGGAAAGTGTGACCTGCATTGGTTTCATGTGCCTTCCCCTTGGAGTTCTGCAACGGCGGCATTGTAGTATCGCC
>VEPB01000328.1 GCA_012026715.1 Methylococcaceae bacterium
ACCCGACGGGGAATGCCGGGGGCCAGCGGGTAAGGACTAACAGATCTCTGTGGTCTGGATTCCGGGAATCCATGCCGGAATGAGTGCGTCCGCGAGGACGTCTTGTTAGCACGGCGCGAGTCCGTGCCACAGGTCGTCACAACCTCTGTGCAGTCGAAAGTAGCTGCGTTTCCGTTGAGGCCAAGGACCGGTTGCGGAAAGCCCTGAAGCGGGTCAAGGAGTGGTGCCGGGGGCACGCCGGCACGATCCGGTGAAAGAGCAATACGCGATCTCCGTGCTGGAAGGCCTGCACCTGCCGGAGCAGCCCCCGTGGCAAGTCGCCGTTGCTTAACGAATGGCTACAACCGAGGAGCCGGATGCGTTAATCGCGCACGTCCGGAACTGTGGGGTGGCCTGGATTTTTTTCGGGCTGGCTGCGGTTGCCGCTTTTCTCGGGACAGCCCTATCCGGTGAGTCCTGCCAGCGGGCCCGGAGAGGAATCCTGGTTGCCGTAGCTGTTGATGTTCTGCCCCATGAAGCGGGCGATGGACACCAGGATTTTGTTGTGGGGCACGTTGTCGAATTTGAGGCTGCGCCCGCCGACGATGCCGCCGGCCGAACCGCCGGCCACGATGAAGGGCATGTTGTCGTGGTTGTGCCAGTCGCCCCGTGCCAGGCAGCTGCCGTGGAAGATCACGGTATTGTCCAGCAGGGTGCCGCCGTTGTCCGGGGTTGCCTTGAGCTGCTCGATCAGCTTGGCGAGCCGGTCCATATACCAGGCTTTGACTTTCACGAAATCCTGGCCGGCTTCATGGGATGCGCCGTGGCAGGTCTTGGTGGTGCCGGCTTCCGACATCACGTTTTCGTTGACCGAGTTGTTCCACTTCAGCGTCACCACCCGGGTCAGGTCGCAGGACAGTGCGTGCACCGCCACGTCCATGTGCAGGTCGGCGATCAGCCCCATGCGGGTGGCGTCCATGAATTCCGGGTTCTGCCACAGTTCCGTCTTGGTGACCTTGAAGCCGGTCGGATTGAAGTTCCAACTGCCGCAGCTGGTGCCGCCGGTGGCGGTGCCCGCCAATTTCTGCTCCAGCTACCGCAGCGCATCCAAATGGGTGTCCAGCTTGGTCTTCTCGGTCGCGCCGAGCCGGCTGCGCAGCGCGTTCAGCTCCGCCAGGTTGTGATCCAGCACGTTGATGCGCAGCTGGTCCTGCGGGCTGATGCCCGAACCGCCACCGCTACTGGTGCCGAACAGGGAGTTGTAGGCCGCCAACGGGTTCATTTCCGGCACCACCGCGACCCCGTTGGAGTCGTAGGTGATGTGTTTGTCGGTGTAGATCGGCACCACGTTGAGGTTCAGGTGGGGCTTGGCGCTCTGGCTCTTGAAGGCCTGTCCCAGGTAATAGTCCAGCGTGGCCCCGCCGGCCTGCTGGCCACCGTTGCCGGTGAGCCACTTGAGGACCCCGCCTTCGTGGGTGCCGCCGGGGCCGAACATGTTGACCCCACTGAGAAACACGCAATGTTGCCGGACCCGCTCCAGCGGCGCGGTCATCGCCGGCAGGGTAAAGTTGGTGCCGGTGGCCGTGGGATGCCAGTCCTCGTAATTACAGCCGTCCGGGGTGTACACAAAAATAACTCGGCGCGGCGAACTGGCCGCCAGGGCCAGCCGCGCGAAGGGCAGGGTGGCGGTGGTGAGGCCGGCGGCACTCACCAGTTTCAGAAAACTCCGACGTGAAGCGATCATGGTTCTGCCCTTCTTCTAGTTCGATCTGCGCACGGTGAAGCTCGGGGCGTTGACGATGCCCAGGAGCATGGATTGCAGGTTCTTGCCGTTATTGATGTAAGTGGTGATGAAGTTGTTCAGCGCGCAGCTGTCCTCCGTCTGTTCCCGCCGCCCGGTGGTGTAGCGGTAGTACTGGCGGGCGACGCATTGGGCTGCGGCCGGACTGTTCGACACCATCTGGCTCAGGTTGGGCAGGTCGGAGAAGGTGGCCGATTCTTCCTTCTTGAAGGTCTCCATCCCCAGTATCGTGCCGCTCGGGTCGATGGTCTGCCCGTTTTCGGCAGCCCGGTACTCGCCCGCGCCGTCGTAGTTCTCGAAGCCGAAACCGGGGCTGTCAAGGAACTGGTGACAGCTCCTGCAGCTGGCCGCCGAGTTACTGTGGAAAGCGAACCGCTCGCGTGTGGTGGCATTGGGGTCCGGTTTCGGCGCGACCACCATGCCCATGTTGGCGGGCGGCGGCAGGTCGTGGCACAGCAGGCGCTTGTAGAGGAAGCCGCCGCGCTTGAACGGGTGGGATTCGTTGCTGTTGGCGTAGCGCGACAGCACGGCGCCCAGAGTCATGATGCCGGTGCGGGTTCCGTCGCTGACCGGCGTGGCCTGGAACGCGCTGCCGGTCGGGCCGCTCAATCCATAGAAGTCCGCCAGGGTCTTGTTGGCCATCACGTAATTGGCGGTATACAGCTCTTCGAAACTGTGGGAGGAATCCAGCGCCACGTGGTTGAAGAAGTCGATCATCTCCTGCGACATCGCCGCCTTGACGTTGGCGTTGAAGCGGGGATAGACGCTGCTGTCCTTGTCCGGCAGGCTGTACGGGTTGGAACTCAGCAGCCACTGGCCCACGAAGTTGCCGATCTGCTGGCGCGAGCGGGGCAGGGCAAGCAGGCGGGACGCCTGCGACAGCCGCTGCTGGTCGGTGCCCAGTTGGTTCTGATCGGCCGCCTGGAACAGCTGGTCATCCGGCATCGAGCCCAGGAACAGATAGCTCAGCGCGGTGGCCACTTCGTAGCTGTCCAGCTGATAGGTGCCGTTGCTCTGTTGCGTACCCAGTTCCGAGCGGTACAGAAAATTGGGCGAGGTGAGCATGCGCCAGACGCTGGCCTGGACGTTGTCCCTAAAGGCACCTTGGTTGAACAGCCCGGCGTAATCGTCCACCTCGGCGGTGGTCAGGGGCCGCCGATAGGCCTTCTTGCCGAAATTCTGGATGAACTGGCGGGCGCAGGCGGTGTCCTGGTTGCCGCAGGGGACCAGCTTGTTCCAGCTTTGCTGCACGGCCTGGGCCGCCAGGGTTTCGCCCTGGTTGAGGAAGGCTTCCAGCCGGTTGCCGGTGACCAGGTTGGTGGCCGCGTTGTTGTCGAAGCCGTCGACCCGGTTTTCTTCCGGCATCTGGTAGATGACGCTGACGGACAAGCCCAGCAGGTCATTGATCGTGTTTTGGTATTCCTGGCGGGTCAGCAGGCGCAATCCGCGGGTTCCGGCCGGCGGCTGACCTGTGCAGGATTGCGGCGGAACCGGAGTCGGGGTCGCGGTTGGCGCCGGGGTCGGCGTCGCCGTGGGACGCGGCGTGGGCGTTGCGGTCGGCTTGGGCGTTGGCGTCGCCGTGGGTTTCGGGGGCGGCGTCCCGGTGGGCGCTGGCGTCGGTGTCGAGGTAGGCTTCGGCGATGGAGTTGACGTCGGTTTCGGCGTCGGGGTGGCCGTCGGCGTGGGCGTCGGTGTTGCTGTGGGCTTCGG
>VEPB01000446.1 GCA_012026715.1 Methylococcaceae bacterium
CAGGCCAATGGCCGAATAGCCAGGCGCGCAGGCTCAGGCCGTCGTTGGCGATGCGCTGGGCCTGGTATTCGACTTTGATCGCCGCCATGTCGAGCTCAGCCTCGCACTCCCGCTTGCAGCCCTTGCAACTGACGCAGCTTGCCATGGCCCTCGCCAGTTCGGGATCGTCCCAACGGGGTGTCTCGGCATTCAGCGTGGCCTTCAGCAGCTTCACCCGGCCGCCGGGAGAAAGGGCGACATCGCCGCTGGCCCGGTAGCTGGGGCACATCAAGCCCTTGTCCTGGGCAACTTGACATTGCTTGCTGTTGATGCAGACCGCGACGGCCTTGGCGAAATCGCCGCCGGTCTTGGGAATGTCCGCATAGGCGTCGCCCATGCCTGCATCTCGGTAGGCGGACCAGTCGAGTTGGGTTTTCATGCGTCTGGACGGTCAGGATTCGGCAGGTTTTTCCAACTCCATCCCGCGGAACACCGAACAACGCTGGAAGGCATTCAGGGTCGGCGGGGTGTTCTTCTGGTTGCAATACTTCGCCACGAGCTTGGCCAGGCCCTTGATGTCACGGCCGGAGGCGGCGGGGAACAGTGCCGCCAGTTGGGCGATGGTGCCCTGGTCCAGATCCAGCCCGAACTGTTCGGTCATCACCGTCCAGATCTTGCGGCGGGCTTCGGCGTCCGGCGGGTAGAACTTGATGAGGGCGATGCAGCGGGACACGATGGCCTCGTCGATGTCGTCCACCCGGTTGGTGGTGAGGAACAGCAGGCCGTTGAAGTATTCCAGCACTCGCAGGAACACCCCCACCACCGCGTTCATGGCCATGTTGTCCTCGCGCCGCTTGATGTAGACGTCGGCCTCGTCGATCAGCATGATCGCCCCCCAGCGCTGGGCGCGGGTGAGGACTTCCTTGAGGGTGGTTTCCATGGCCGCCACGTTCAGACCCAACTGGCCGGAATGGACCCGGTAAAGGGGGCGACGGATGATCTCGGAATAGACCTCTGCCGTGAGGGTCTTGCCCACGCCCGGAGGACCGGCGCACAGCACCGTGGTGCCGCCGGACTTGCCGGCCACGATGTCGTCCATCAACAAGTCCATCTCCGCCGTGAGGATGTCGATGAGCTCGGTGTGCTCTTCCGGCAGCACCAGCTTGTCCTTCAGCCCCGGCTGGTACTCGTAGGGCTGCATGTCGTCCACATGCACCCACAGGTAATGGTGCAGGTCCAGGTGGAACATCAGCAGGTAGAAGTGAACCGGCAGCTGGGTGAACAGTCCCTTGGGGATGGTTTCACGGGTTTCCTCCACTTCGTCTTCCGCCCGATATTTGACGCTCTTGGCCGCGCGCCGCAGATATGGGCCCAAGATGTCCCCCGGCGCTTCCAGGCTCGCCACCCGCTCGCTCAGAATGCCCTCGTCGTTCACCAGACGGGCGCTGCCGCCGGCGGAGGACAGGATCACCTGCTCCTTGCGCGACCAGTCGGTGTCGCGGTGGGTGGCGGTGGGATTCTCGGAGTAATAGCCGGTGCCGCGGCCGGAGAACTGTTCGCCGTAGCGGCAGCGCCAGTCGAAGTAGCGCGACGCGGTCTCGTCGTAAACCCGGATCAGCTCCTGGGTCTCCTTCAGATAACCCTTGGCGGCGAAGATTTCCGCCACCGTGCGGTTGGCCACGTCGCCGCCGTAGATGCGCAGGCTGGCGACGGCGATCTTGCCGCGGGCATTGGCCTTCAGTTCCAGGAGCACCTTGCCGGTTTCCTCGTCCCCCGGCGGGGTGTAATCGAGCCGCGTCACCACATAGGCCTGCGGCTTGTCGGCGACCTGGGCGGTGAACAGCCAGCCGCGGATGGCATCGGTCGCCAGATAGCGGGCGATGGCCGGAACCAGCCGTTCCAGGTCGCTGGCTTCGAAGCGGGGACCGGCCTCGTTGAGTGCCTTTCGCAGGGTCGCCAGATGGGCCGCCCGCGCCCGTAGGGTGGGGCCGGCTTCTTCGAACAAATTGCACAGATAAGCCGATTCGAGCTCGTCCAGTTGCAACAGCGACAGCTCGGCGCGGTTGCCGAACTGGAGCTGCTCCTGCAAGTGACCGAGCTTCGGGAAGCGCTCGACCATGGCTTCGACGAAGGGGCGTTCGATGTGCAGTTTCATGGCTGATTCCCCGATCGCTGCGGTGAAAATTCGGAACTAAGCGAGCATGAGGCGTACAGCCCACCGTATCAGGCAAGCAGGAAGCGGACCATGGTTCGAGCCTGATCGCGCTTCCTTGTTAAGTGACCGAATTGGAAAGGATATTCTTGAAAATGGATGCGCCGAGCCAAGCGAATGTCCGTGTAGGCAATAGGACAATGGGATGAAATGGGCGGACATTTTTCCGTCGAGCGCCGGTTCCTGCCCGAGCGACTCAAAACGCCAAAAAATCGACGGCGAAGACATGCCAAGCTTTTGGCTGCTCTTGCAATATCATTACAAACAAAGACCTATAGATATGGCACGGTGTTCGCTAGGAAGGGTTAACGAATTTAAACCGAGTCTCCAAGCGAGGTCGACCATGAGGACAAAGGCGGACAAACTGGCGGTGCTGGCTCCGGTCCGGGCGGAACGCAACAAGGCGGTGATGGAGCAGCCTTTCTATGAGCTGGTCTATGCCTTGCAGACGACGTTGGACGTCGAGCAACTGCTGGGTGCCTTTTCGTTGCACCTGGCCGGCGCGGTGCCCCATGAAGGCTGGCGCTTCAGTCAGGTCGAACAAGGGCTGCAGCTGGTCGGAGGAAGTCCTGCCGACCATAGCTGCAGTTACCAATTACAGCTGGAGGATCAGCAACTGGGAGAGTGGCGCGCCGAACGCGATCATTCGTTCAGCGAAAACGAACTGGCCACGATTGAAGCCTATCTGTGCCGGTTGGTTTATCCGCTAAGAAATGCCTTGCTTTATCGTCGGGCGCTGGAATCGGCATTTCTGGATCCGCTCACCGGGACCCGTAACCGGGGCGCTCTTTACAGTAGCTTGCAGAGGGAGTGGGAGCTGGCCCGTCGGCATGGACAGGCGCTGTCGGTCATCATGCTTGACGTCGATCATTTCAAGGCGGTCAACGACACTTACGGCCATGCAGTCGGGGACACGGTTCTCCAGCAGGTGGCGGATTGCATTACCACTTGCGTGCGCGCCAGCGACATCGTGTTCCGGTACGGCGGCGAGGAGTTCCTGATCCTGCTGTCGAACACGCCTCAGGATGGGGCCATGCACCTTGCCGAACGCATCCGTCTGGAACTGGCTCGCCGGACTCATTTGGCCAGCGATGGCACGCCGCTACGGGTGACCGCCAGTCTCGGCGTGGCAAGCCTCTATGACGGCGATAGCAAGGAGGTGCTGTTGACCCATGCGGACCAGGCCCTGTATCGAGCCAAACATGGTGGCCGCAATCGGGTGGAGATCGCACTGCATTGATTTCCCGATTTGGCGCCGACGCTGTCCGGTGGAGTCGCTACCGGGCGCTGCGGTATCTGCCCTGTGTCGTGGGGCAGATGCCACAGTCAATCGGGTTGGTGTTCTGCTAGGTGTTTGTTGTCGATAGTCGTTCTCGTTGGCTCGAATCTTTCTTGGTAACCGTTTGGCCCGAAAACGGCCCCTGACGGCGACAGCCACCCAGAAAGAACAACGAGGACCCACCATGGCTATACACAGAACGACCTCAGAGCGCGGATTGCTTGCCAATCTGGTGTTCCGCTCCGTGCTGCTGCTCTCGGCAGCCGCCCTGCTACCCTATTCGACCCAGGCTGCCGCCGGCAAAATTCGCATCGCCAAGGCGGGCTGGTCGCAGAAGACCAGCCAGCTGACGATCAAAGGCAAGGCCACCAACGACGACGGTCCCGTCTCGATCTACGACATCAATGGCCGCTGGCTGGGGAGCAGCGAAGCCGGCAGTTTCAGCCTGAATCTGGCGCGGGCCGACTTGGTCGCCGTACCCTGCGCGATCAGGGTGGTCTCTGGTGCCACCGAGTCCATCAAGTCGGTGAAAGGTGCGCCGAAGTCCTGCGCCAAGGCGCCGACTTGCCGGATCGAAGACCCGGCGCCAGGAACCGTGCTGCAGGCGGGGGTCGACACCCCGTTCACCGCAGTTGCGGCCACCAAGGATCGCAAGGCCCAGCCGCTGACCTACGAATGGGACTTCGCCGGCGGGTCCATGGGCGAACTGATCGCCGGCGCCAACCCGCCCGCCTACCAGCGCCCCAAAGGACTCTCCACCACGGTTGCCTTCGTCCGCGACAATAGCCACTACCGGGTCCGGTTCATCGCCACCGACGCCAAGGGCCGCCGCTGCGAAGACAGCGTCGAGGTGGTGGTGGGCACCCCGCCGTCGGGCCTGCCGGCCAAGGTCGTAGAACAGCCGGCGCCCGTTCTGGGGGGCGAACTGGACGGCACCAAGGACGACGTGGTGGTGATGCC
>VEPB01000083.1 GCA_012026715.1 Methylococcaceae bacterium
CCCCAGCGGACTTCGCTGCACAGCACCACCACCTCCAGCAGCCGTCGCACCGCCTCGGCTTCCGATCCGCCGAGGACAATGACGGGGTGCTGCGGACTCAGTTCCCAGTGGTGCCGCAGGGTGTGCAGGGCCACCACCTTCATGCGGTTCAGGGTCAGGGTGCCGGTCTTGTCCAGGCACAGCACTTCCACCGAACCCAGGCTTTCCACCGCGGAGAGCTTGCGGATCAACACCTGGCGCTGGCGCATCTGCTGAATGCCCAGCGCCAGGGTGGTGGTGGCCACCGCCGGCAGGCCCTCCGGCACGGCTGCCACCGCCAGGGAGATGCAGGAGTTCATCATCTGCATCCAGCCGTAGCCGCGCAGCACGCCGACGCCGAACACCCCCAGGCAGATGGCGCCGCTCAGCGCCGCCAGTTGGATGCCCATCCGGTCCAGCTGGCGTTGCATCGGGGTGTCGGGCGGCGCCACCTCGCCCACCAGGGCCTGGATCCGGCCGATCTCGGTGGCGGCGCCGGTGGCGGTAGCCAGGGCCAGGCCGCTGCCGCCGGTGACCACGGTGCCGCGGTGAACCATGTTGCGGCGTTCGCCCAACGGCGTCTCGGCGTCGCAAAGGTGGTCGGCCTGCTTGGCCACCGGCAGGCTCTCGCCGGTGAGGGCCGACTCGTCGACGGTCAGCTCGCTGGCCGTCAACAGCCGCGCATCGGCCGGGATGTAGCTGCCGGGCGTGAGCACCAGCAGATCCCCGACTGCCACCTCGGCCACGGGGACGCTGAGCCGACGGCCGTCGCGGATGACCCAAGCGGCGCCGGGAGTGAGGGAGCCCAGCGCGTTGATGGTGCGTTCCGCCGAAGATTCGGTGGCGAAGCCGATGATGGCGTTGATCAGCACCACCCCGCCGATGACCGCGGCGTCCACCAGCCCCCCGGTGGCGATGGAGACCACCGCCGAAGCGCCCAGCATGGCGACGGGGATGCTCATGAATTGACCGGCGAACATCGAAATCTGCGAGCGCGCGCGTGCTTCGCCCAGGGTATTGGTGCCATAGCGGCGCAGCCGTTCCCGGACCGCCACGGAGGTCAGACCGTCCATGGATGTCTGCAGCAATGCCAGGGCGGTACGGCCATCCATCCCATGCCAGGCCTGCTCCGGCTGGGTCTCCGCCGCAGGCGCCGCGGCGGATGGCGACGCGAGCCGCGGCTGTCGGAGCGGCCGTTTGAATCGGCTTAGGCCGGGCTCTAGCCCGATCCTCCCGGTCCGCCGCGACGGCGTTGGGGGCGGCGTCCGGACCGGGGCATCAATGAGGGTGGAGAAGGTCAGCGCTTCCACATCGGCCAACAGCTCGTTGACCGCCACGGCGGTAGCATCGAAGCAGATCAGCACGGTGCCGGTGAGGGGATTGGCAGTGACCGAGTCGACCGAGCCGATGCGGACGATCTGGTCCTCCAGCCGCGCCTTGGTTCGCTCGCTGCGGTAGAGGCTGGAAACCTTGATCCTGAGCCGCCCCGGTGCATTCTGGTGGACGATCTGGAGCGTGGGGAGCTGGCCCGGTTGCGGCGGGGCGGAGGGCAGTGCGTTCATCCAGCGGGGCCTTGAATCTGGCGATGTCGGTTGGGCGCGGGGTTGGCCACAACCGATTATCCACTCGTCGCATGACGGAATTGTTACGGTTGTGTAACGGTTTCATGAAGGGGCTTTCTATTGCCAGGGCAGGGGGCAATAATGGCCTCAATCGCCAAGTTCGCGGCGAGGTGTCCTTTAACTTCATCGCTTTGCCTAAAGGAGGCCATCATGACCAGTCGTCGAAGCAGTAAACCTGCGTCCGTTCCCGAAACCGAGGATGGCGACGTAGTTGTCGCCGAGCCGATCGTCGAAACGGCCGAAGAAATCGTGGAAACGCGGCAGGCGCACGTGGAAGCGGAAGTCTGCGAAGCTGCCGAGGGAGAGGGTCCCGGGGATGCCATCCGCCACGGTGCCGCCAGCGCCCGTGCCGCGGTTGCCCAAGTGTTTCCCGCCACCGGCCGGCTGCTGCGCAAGTCGGTCTACCGCACGGTTTATGGCGTGTCCTATGTGGCCGTGTTCGCTGCCTTGTCGGTGGCGCGGCTGGTACCCACCAACAACATCGTCGGTGAAGGGCTGCGCGACGGTGCCGCGGCAGCGCGGCGCGACGTCGAGCATGAAGCGGTCGCCGAGGAGTCGGTCATGGAAGATGCCGAGGGCGCGCTGGCCGCAGGCTGAGGCAGGCCGGTTCGGCAACGCCATCGCTTGAATCGGCAAGAATCCGTCCACTGGCACGGGTGCCCGCGGTGCAGGGATGCACCGCAAAATCGCCCATTGCGGGTCGTTGACCGTGTGATTCCTCGGAGGCCGGAAGGATCGGCTCGCTCGCTCCGCGCATCTGCCGAATGAGGCGGTCGCCTCATCATGCACCGGCGCCATTCTTTTTCCGTTGCAAAGGCTACTGGATGAACCGGAACGGCCCCAGCAGCCAGGCCAGTGCGAACAATCCCAACAGCCCCAGAACCAGCCCCGCGGAGATCCGCAGCGCTATAGCTCCGAGCGCAACGCCGGGGTCCTTCACGGAGCGATCACCAGCTGACAGCCAAACCGGCTGACCTGCATCCCCGCGGTCCTTAGGGTCGCTGCGGCCGTGTGAGCCGCTGCCGGGTCGGGGAAAAATCCGAAGATCAGTCCGGCCGAGCGGTAGCTGTGCCCTTCGTGGGCGCGGATGACGCTTTCGATCCAAAGGCGGCTGGCCGCCGTCCGGGGACGGTGCGGCTCCGGGCCTTGGCTCTCGGGCCTGCGCCACGCAGGATCCGGCAGCAACAACGCGGCGCTAGACATACAGCGGCGCCATCCGCCGCCAGGCCGATCCGTGATGTGCGCGGCCGTCCCACTCGTGGAGCTGATGGTGAATGCCCTTGTCGCGCAGGATATGGCAGAGATGGTGGTTGTTGCCGAGGAAGGGGTCGTCGCGGCCGACCGTCAGGATGATGTCCATGGAGCGCAGCGCCTGGAGCCGCCAGCCCTCGTTCAGGTTGGGCAGGAAGTGGGTGGGGGTGTTGAAGTAGATGTTCTGGTCGTAATAGCCGCCGAACAGGTCGCCGAAGTGCTCGACGCCGTGGGTGAGGTCGTAGCGCCCCGAGAAGGCGCTGAGCTTGCGGAACAGATGGGGGTGACGGAAGGCCACGTTGGCGGCCAGGAAGGCGCCCAGGCTGAGGCCGTGGGCGATGGTGCAGGGATGGCCGTTCTTGGCGGCCATCAGCGGCATCACTTCATTGAGCAGGTATTCCTCGTAATGCAGATAGCGCCACATGCGGTCGGCGGGGTGGCGCCACCCGCAGTAGAAAGTCTCGTCCGCCAGCCCTTCCACGCAATAAAGCTGGAGCTGGCCGGCCTCGATCTTGGGGGCCAGGGCCTGAGTGACGCGAAGATCCTCATACTCGTGGAAGCGTCCGTCGCGGGTGGGGAACACCAGCACCTTGGCGCCGCCGTGGCCGAAGATCAGCAACTCCATGTCGCGGTGGAGGCGCGGGCTGTACCAGCGGTGATATTCACGGTTCATGGCAACGTGGGCGGATGACGGGGACGGTGGCGCGGTCTCGCGCGGGATCCGCACCGATGCGCGCATCTTACGAAAGCCATGTTTCCGGAACGTGACGGGATTCGGCCCGTGATGCGGGAGTCGACCGGTGCGGAACCGCTCGCTCCGCGCTGCGCCACACAACTGCAACATTGGGGCGCTAGCATCCTCGCCTGTTTTGCGGACGGGCCTGCCGTTCCGGCGGGACCGGCAGGGGGCCGGTACGGTGGAGACGGGTTCTGCCCGAACGCCCGATTCCCTTAGCCGTCGTTGTCACCATGCCCAAGTCGGTTTTGCCTTCCCGGCCGGGTCCAGTTGGATTCAGCCTGTCGTCGCAGCTATTCCGTGTTTCCCGAACGGCGCTCGCCGCGCTGGCGGCGGTATCGTTTTCGGCCTGTTCCCTGCACGACCTGGCCACCGACCGTCTGGCGGGCGGGCTGGCCGGGCAGGGCGCCGCATTCGCCCGCGACGACGATCCGCAGCTGATCCGCGACGCCGCCCCGTTTTCCCTCAAGCTCATCGAAACCGTCATCGCCGAACGTCCCCGCCACCGGGAATTGCTAACGGCGGCGGCGCGGGGCTTCACTCAATATGCCTATGCCTTCCTGCAGCAGGAAGCCGACTTCGTCGAAGACGCCGATATCGGCGCCGCCACCCGGCTGCGTGACCGGGCCCGCGGGCTGTATCGGCGGGGGCGGGACTACGGCCTGCGGAGCCTGGCACCGGAGGATGCCGGCTTCGCTGACCGGCTGCGCTCCGATCCGGCCGCTACGCTCGGCCGGTTTTCCGTCGCCGACGTGCCGCAGTTGTACTGGACGGCGGCCGCGTGGTCCGGCTGGATCGGCCTGTCGCGGGATGACAGTGTCGCCGTGGCGGATCTCCCGGTGGTCCTGGCGCTGCTGGATCGCGCCCTGGCGCTGGATGAGGCCTACGATGGCGGCGCCCTGCATGGCTTGGCGATCACCCTGGCCGGTTCGCGGGGGGGTGATCCGGCAGCCGCGGCAGCTAAGGCCCGCCGCCATTTCGAGCGGGCAGTTCAGCTGTCCGGCGGAAATCTGGCAGCGCCCCATGTCGCCCTGGCCGAAGCCGTCGCCATCCCGCGCCAGGATCGCCCGGAATTCGACCGGCTACTCAAGGCGGCTCTGGCCGTCGATCCCGACCGGGTGGCCGACCGCCGCCTGGAAAACCGGGTCATGCAGCAACGCGCCCGCTGGCTGCAGCAACATAGCGATAAATTCTTCCTGGAGTAATTCGATGCGTCTTGCTTTAAGCCTGCTGCTGGCGATAGTCATCGCCGGCCCCGCCGCCGCCGAACCGGTCCGTATCCGCATGGCCTCCCTGGTGCCGAAGAACTCCCTCTACCACCGCGCCCTCCAGGAAATGGGCCAGACCTGGCAGAAGGTGCAGGGGGAGGGGGCGAGTTTCACCCTATTCACCGACGGCGCCCAGGGCGGTGAGGCCGACATCGTCCGCCGCATGCGCATCGGCCAGCTCAACGCCGCGTTGCTGTCGGTGGTGGGGCTGCGCGACATCGATACCTCGGTGTCGGCCCTGCAGAGCCTGCCGCTGATGTTCCGCAGTTGGGAGGAGCTGGACTATGTGCGGGAGAAACTCCGTCCCAACATGGAAAAGTCCTTTCTGGACAAGGGCTATGTGGTCCTTGCCTGGGGCGATGCCGGATGGGTGCGGTTTTTCTCCAAGGAGCCCGCCACCCATCCGGACGACTACAAGCGCATGAAGATGTTCGCTTGGGCCGGTGAGCCGGAACAGATGGAGATCATGAAGGGGCTGGGCTACCAGCCGGTGTCCCTGGAAACCGCCGACATCCTGCCGGCACTGCAGACCGGGCTGATCAGCGTGGTGCCGGCGACCCCCTTCTATGCCCTGGCGGCCCAGTTCAACGGCCCCGCCCCCCATATGCTGGAGTTGAACGGGGCACCCATCGTCGGTGCGCTGGTGATCGCCAAGCCGGCCTGGGAGGCTATGAGTCCGGCTGGGCGCGAGGCGTTCCAGGCAGCCGCGCTCAAGGCCGCCGCCGACATC
>VEPB01000119.1 GCA_012026715.1 Methylococcaceae bacterium
ATTTTTCGCTACGATCCGATGACGGGGCAATTGTTCTGGGACGAGCGCTCTCAGGAGATTTTTGGCGTTCGGGCGGATCGGTTTGAGGGTCGGCTGGAAGATTGGTGGGAACGCCTGCACTCCGACGATCAGGCCTCGGCAGAGTCCTATTTCGCCGCCGCCCTGGGAGATCCGGCGCTATCGACCATTGAGTTGACCCATCGGGTTCCGATCGGGCCGACGATGAGTTTTGTCCGGGCGGCGGCTGCCATCGAACGTTCGCCCGAGGGATTGGCGCGGCGGGTATTCGGCCTCTACTTCGACGACACCGCGCAGCAACAGCGGGAAGCGGCGATTTCGCGGGCCCGGGAGGCCGCCGAATCCGCCAATCGCGCCAAGAGCGTGTTTCTTGCCAACATGTCCCATGAGCTGCGGACGCCGCTCAACGCCATCATGGGGTTCACCCAGCTGATCAGCTACGACCCGGCCATCGGCGAGGAAAACCGGCAACAGCTGCAGGTGGTGTACCAGTCGGCAGAGCACCTGTTGGCCCTTATCGATAGCGTTCTGGAACTGGCGAGGGCCGAAGCCGGCCGAACCCAGTTCGTCATCGAGGCTTTCGATTTGAACGATTTGCTGGAATCGGTCAGCGATATCGTGCGGCTGCGCGCGGAAACCAAGGGGCTTGAGTTCAGCATTTCCCTTGAGGCCGCCGTGCCCACCCTGGTCACTGGCGATGCGCTGCATCTACGGCAGGTTCTGGTCAACCTGGCCGGCAACGCCCTCAAGTACACGGAGCGCGGAAGCGTGCGGTTGCTTGTGATGCCTTTAGCCGACCGCGCCCTGTTCGAAGTGACAGATACCGGGCCGGGGATTGATGCGTCGGAGTTGGAACGGATCTTTCAACCCTTCTATCAGGCCCATGCCGGGGTGGCGAAGGGGCAGGGCATGGGGCTGGGGTTGTCGATCAGCCGCGAACTCGTCCGTCTCATGGGCGGTGAACTGGCGGTTCGCAGCGCCCTCGGCAAAGGAACGAGCTTCTCCTTCGCCATTCCCCTGCCACCTGCCGATTTGTCCCAATTCGCCGACACGCTGGATGGCGGATCCTGTTTCGAACGGCCGGCGCCCGTGCATCCCGACCTCGATCTGACTGCGGTACCGGACAGTCTTCGGCGCGATCTGGCGGCGGCGGCGGACCTGCTGGATCTGGAAGCATCCCGCCAGTTACTGGAGCGCCTACGCCGCAGCAATCCTGCCGAAGCCATCGTTCTGGGGGAACTGATCGACAGTTACCGGTTCGAGTCGGTGAGCCGGCTGTGCCGGGGACAAGTGGCCTGAGGCAGGAATAACCCCCCTTCCCGCTTCATGGCAGAAAATTGGCGGCAAGGTTCACTGCTACCAGCCAATGGAAACCGAGGGGGCGTTGCAGAAACGGTCATGGCATGAACTGCGGGAAGCCCAGGCGGGCGCCGGAGTAGCTGGCTGGGCTTCCCGAAGGGCTACATGCAATGTCCCATTTGGGCATTCCAATGATCGGTCACGCAAACCGTCACCGAAAGATTCTGGCTGGCCGTCTTACCCTCTCCGCCGTTCACCAGAACCACAAAACTGATGCTGCCGGATGCCTTGGCTGCCGCGATCCAGCTGATCACTCCGGTATCGGGATCGATCGTCATGCCTTTCGGCGCATCCTTCAGGCTGAATTTGCCGGTGACGTTGGTGGTCACCCGGTAACTGACGGCTTGGCCTGCGTCGAAGCCGCCGATATTCCCTGGACTGGTGACTTCCATGGCGCTG
Source organism: Methylococcaceae bacterium (assembly GCA_012026715.1). Lineage (GTDB taxonomy): Bacteria > Pseudomonadota > Gammaproteobacteria > Methylococcales > Methylococcaceae > VEPB01. The sequence goes on from VEPB01000119.1 coordinate 1,777, forward strand.
CATTGGCGCAGCTCGTTGTCCCAATGGGGGCTGGCTTGCGGACAGTTGAGCGTCACGTTGACCGGCTGTTTCGCCCAACCGCCGCGGCCATCGTTGACGGTGACCGCATAGGTGAAGGTGAACGGCGGAATCCCCGTGAAATAGATGCTGGAGGGCCATTGGGTCTTGACGATGCCGCTGTCCGGATCCACGGTCATGTCGGCCGGGTGAGTCCCGAGGCTGAATTTCAGGGCGTCGCCGTCGGAGTCGCTGGCATCCGCCTTGGCGTTGTACTCATAGGGTTGGCCCAGCACCGCGGTGGTTGCGGCGGTGGGCGCAGCAAACACCGGGGCATGGTTGGGCGAGGTGTTGACATATCCGGTGGCCGTCCCGCATCCGGCGAAGGGGGAGCCCTTGCAACTGGTCTTGATGTCATGGCAGGTGTTGCAGCCGATCGGAGTCCCCGCCGCGACCTTGACCACCTTCGACTTGAATCCGGCCGCCCGGAGCGTTGGCCAGTCCAGATCGCTGAAATCGAAAGTTCGGTCCACCGGAGTCTTGGATAGCCGGGTTCCCTTGCGGTCATTGCCGTGACAGGCGGCGCACTGGTCCTCTTCGTTCTTGCCCGGGTTGACCGCATAGTTGTTATGCCAGCCGCCGATAGTGCTGCCGTCGCTGTTGGCGGTGTCACCTTCGGCATTTTTCCACCAGAAGGGATCATTGATGGGATGGGTGTTGTGGGGACCGCCCAGCACACCGGAATCGGCGGGCAAATCGGTCATGTAGATGCCGCCGTCAAGATCGGCCTTGGCCTTGAATGAATCGGCCGTGTGGCAGACGCCGCATTCCAGGATGGTCCCGGTGTGGCCTTGCAGTTGCAGTGCCGTGACGTTGTCGTTGGCGCTGGGGTTGCGGTTGGGCCATATGGCGTGGGCGGCGCCGTGGCAAGCGGCGCAGGGCACGTTGCCGTGGCTGTCCCGGCCTTCCCGGAATAGCGGCGTGTTGGCGTTATAAAACAGGTTGTAGTCCTGGGTCGGATCCGACTGGGTCGGTCCGAACACCATGAACACCACCGGGAAATCCAGTTGATAGTTGGGCACGACCGCAAAGCGCGATGCATCGGGGTCTTTCAGGTCCACCGCTCTTGGCGTTGCCGACCAGTCGCTGTCGTCGAAGGCCCGTTTCCGGACCCCGGCGCTGAAAAAGCCGTTCTTGGCATCCTGGCCGACGTTGCCGCTGCCGACGTGGCAGGAGCCGCAGTCGGGCTGATCGAACCAGGGCTGGCGGTAATCGTCGTTGGCCTGGGAGGTCTTGCGGTCCGGGTGGTTGGGCAGGTCCTTCGGATAAGCCTGGCCGACCGCGAGCATGTCGCCGTGACAGTCGAAGCAACTGACACCGGCGGTGTACATCCGGTCCCGGTAGAACTGCTCGCGGTGGCCGGCATGGCAGCGGTTGCAGTTCTCCTCCATGGGCAGTTGGGTCTTGCCGTCGTCTTCGAAGATCGGGAACAGGCTGGTCGATTTCTTGTTGTTGGGCCCTTGTGACCAGTCCCAGCGCTTGTAGCGGCCGGAGCTTTCGCGCTGGATGTCGGTCTTGTCGGCGTTCCATTGCAGTTGCCCGTGGAAACGGTGGATCGCCACGGAGTAGTTGGGGGCGTAGTTGTAACTGTTGATGTCCCAACCGGGCATGTCCCAGCCCGCCCGGTTGAAGGGCACGCTGGCCTGGGCCGTGTAATGGCAGCCGTAACAGGGGTGGGGCGAGTCGGCCGTGACTTTGCCGTCGCTGGTGACGCCATTCAGCATGTAGTCGGTGAAGTACATTTCGTCGTAGAAATCATGCAGGCTGCTGAAATTGAAGGAGGCCGCATACTCCTGATCAAAGACGCTGTCGGGATCGCCACCGAAATCGGCCGCCACCGTCTTGAAGAGCGGTTCCGATAGCTTCTTGTCCGGCGGATTGGCTTGGTCCCACCAGCTTGCAAACGCCGTGGAGTGGAAGGCGTCTTCGGTGTAGGGCGGCAGGCCTTCCTGCTGCTTCTGGGTATTCGGCTTGGCCGCTATCTTGCCTTTTTCATGACATTCCCGGCAGTGGAAGTCGGAGCCGGCGCTCACGACCGCGTCCGCCCTGGCTTTCACGGTTTCGGTGGCGCTGCCGTTTGCGTCCTTTTGCACCGCCTCGACGCGGAGGATGGGATAGGGGTTGACCCGTCCCCGGTCATCCACTCCGGTCAGGGGAATCATGTTGGCTTCGAAGCGTTTGGCTTGGGCGTCGTAGCGGGAAAACGGCTGTGGGTCGTTGTTGCTGTAGGGCGCTGCGATGCCCGGCATGTAGCGGCCATGGTCCGGATTGATCGGCGTCATGAACTTGGCTTCGCAGGCCGCGTAATTCTCGGCATCCTTGGGGTCGGTGGCGTCGTGTTTGCACCCGTGGAAAATGCCTTCGTCGGGTATCACCGGCAGTGCCGATGCCCAGTCATAGTCGTAATAGGCCGCCTGCATCCAGTTCACGCTGACATAACCGTCGGCCAGGTTCTCGGTGCGATCGAAGGTTTCCCATCGGTCGGTTTTCTGGATCAAGGCGTCCTTGAGGGTGACGCCGGCTTTGCCGTTCTGCGCCAGGGGCCAGTTCTGACTGGTGGAATTGATGGAGCCGCGACCGGCCGGATCGCTGGGGTTGGAACCTGCGGAATAACGCAATCCGACCGCGGCGTCGCCGGTGTTTACGGCGTTGTCGCCGACCACCGGCGGCTTCTTGTCCTTGGCATAGACTACCGCGCGCAGGCTGTTGACGACCGGGTTGAAGCCGCTGTAGCCGCCGGGAATCAGCTTCATGTCGCTGGCGTTCTGGAAGGTCCAGTCCTCATAGGGCAGAACCACCAGCTTGCCTTGGGCGCTGTCCAGTTGCTCGCCGAGACCGGCGGGTTCCTGTTCCGTCACTTTGGCGGGAAAGTCCGCCTGGTCGCTGGCCGGGTTGCCAACCACCACCTCGATGCTGTCCTCGCAGTAGCGGCGCTGCCCGTCGATGGCGGCGAACCGCACCCGATAGCGGCTGTTGTCGCGAATGAACTTGACCGTTGCCTTGGATCCGGTCGAGCGCCGATAGACGGCCGGTTCGACGCCGCTGTCCTCTTCGCCCAGGACGCCGCCGGCAAAATCCCATTCCAGTTTCAGCGGCTTGGCCTGGCGATCCCGCAGTTTGGCCTGGCCTTTGAAAGAAACTGCCTGGTTCAGGGCAATCTGCACCTCCCCGCGCGGTTCGAGGATTTTGCAGCTGGGTGTTTTGCCGCAGTTCTTGGGTGCGCCGGCCACGGGCTTTTGTGCCTCCAGTGCGCCCCATTGCGCGCGGATCGTGCAGGGAATCGAAGCCAGGTCGGCCGCGGCTAGAGTCACACTGAAAGTCGGCGCGGGTGCGGTTCCAAGGATCTTGCCATTGACATCGAGTAGGTCCACGGAACTGCCCGCCGGGGCGTTTTTCAGGCGGCCATGGATGGTCAGTTGGCCGTCTTGCAAGCGAACCTTGCCCAGGCTTAGCTTGGGTTTTCCGGCGGCGTGCAAGGGTGCCGCCGTCATGAAGAGAAGCATGAAACCGGTTAGTGCACTGGCCCACAGGCCCTCAGCCAATTTTATCCGCCGCGCCATCGCCGCCACCCCGTTGTTCTGATCGTTGTTTTAAACCGGAGCACTGTCCGGTCGCTCGGGAGAACCGGCGGAGTTCAAGCAGGATCTGTTCCCTCCCTTTGAAGCGGGAGAAATCATCAGGTTGAAGCGTGGATCCGGGGGGAAGTTGGAGCGGGTTGAGGCAAATGACGCAGGCGTGAGTCATTTGCCGCGGTTCGTCAGGGCGATGCCCATCAGGCCAATGGAGTGCGGGTGAGGTGGGAGGCGATGGTGCCTCCGCCTTTGCGTGCCGTCGACTAGAGGGTGTCTGCCGCGAAATCCGCTAGGCGCGAACGTTCGCCCCGGCGCAGGGTGATGTGGGCGCCGTAAGCCCAGGGCTTGAAGCGATCCACCACGTAGGTGAGGCCCGAGGTGGTTCCGGTGAGGTAAGGCGTGTCGATCTGGGCGATGTTGCCCAGGCAGACGATCTTGCTGCCGGGGCCGGCGCGGGTGATCAGGGTCTTCATCTGCTTGGAGGTGAGGTTCTGGGCCTCGTCCAGGATGATGTAGCGGTTGAGGAAGGTGCGGCCGCGCATGAAATTGAGGGAACGCACCTTGACCCGGCTCATGAGCAGGTTGTTGGTGGCGGCCCGTTCCCAGTCGCCGGCGTTGCCATGGTTGTTGAGCAGTTCCAGGTTGTCCAGCAGGGCGCCCATCCAGGGCGTCATCTTCTCCTCCTCGGTGCCCGGCAGGAAGCCGATGTCCTCGCCCAGGGGGATGGTTTCCCGGGTCATCACGATTTCCTTGTAGAGCTTGTCGTCCAAGGTCTGGGCCAGGCCGGCCGCCAGGGTCAACAGGGTCTTGCCGGTGCCCGCCTGGCCCAGCAGGGTGACGAAGTCGATGTCCGGGTCCATCAGCACGTTGAGGGCAAAATTCTGTTCCCGGTTGCGGGCCTGGATGCCCCACACGCTGTGCTGGGGGCTGCGGTAGTCCCGCGCCAGCTCGATCACCGCCGAGCCGTTTTCGCGGGTTCGGACGATGGCCTCGAAGTCGGAACCGTCGTTGAGGTAGAGGAACTGGTTGGCGTACCAGTCTTTCACCAGGGGGCCGGCGACCTTGTAAAAGGTTCGGCCCTTGTGGTCCTTCCAGGATTCCATCTTGCCGCCGTGAGTGCTCCAGAAGTCCGCCGGCAGTTCGTAGATGCCGCTGTAGAGCAGGTTGATATCGTCCAGCACCTGGTCGGTGTGGTAGTCCTCCGCGCGGATGCCCAGCACCGAGGCCTTGATGCGCATGTTGATGTCCTTCGACACCAGCACCACCTGGCAGTCGGGGCGATCCTCCGCGAGCGCCAGGGTGGTGACCAGGATGGAGTTGTCGGCCACGCCGCCCGGCAGGATGTCCGGCAGGGTGGAGGACATGCGGCTGACCTGGAAAAACAGCCGGCCGGTGCAGCGCTCGTCGATGCGGGCGGCGTAAACCGCCTGCGGCAAGGGAATGCCTTCGTTGATGGCATCCAGGTCCGCGTGCTGGATCAGTTCATCGAGGAAGCGGCTGGCCTGACGGGCGTTGCGGGCAATGTCGGTGAGGCCTTTTTTCGATCGGTCCAGTTCTTCCAGCACGATCATGGGGATGTAGATGTCGTGCTCCTGGAACCGGAACAGCGACGAGGGATCGTGCATCAGCACGTTGGTGTCGAGGATGAACAGCTTCTTTTTTTCTTCGGTCATGGTCATGCTCGATCCGGCGGTCGGAGTGGGTGAATTCAAGGCGCCTGGAGTTTTTTCAGAGCCTCCAATACCTCTGCGGCATGCCCCTTGACGCTGACCTTGCGCCATTCCCTGGCCAGGCGGCCTTCCGGGTCGAGGATGAAGGTGCTGCGCTCGATGCCGCGCACCTGCTTGCCGTACATGTTCTTCAGCTTGATCACGTCGAACAGGGCGCAGAGGGTTTCGTCGCTGTCGGACAGCAGGTCGAAGGGAAACTGCTGCTTGCAGCGGAAATTGTCGTGGGACTTTAGGCTTTCCCGGGAGACTCCGTACACCGTGGCGCCGAGTTCCAGGAACGTCGGGTGCAGATCGCGAAAGTCCTGGCCTTCCTGGGTGCAGCCAGGAGTGTTGTCCTTGGGGTAGAAGTACAGCACGGTCCAGCGGCCCAGCAGATCTTGCCGGCTGACGGTCTTGTCGCCGGTGGCGGGAAGGGCGAAATCGGGGACGGCGTTTCCGGCGGCGAGCTGCGACATGGGGGCCTTCGTTCAGCGTTTGATGGGTTCCAGGATGGCGTCGAGATTCTGCTGGTCGCAGAATTCCAGGAATTCGTCGCGCAGGGAGACGATGCGGATGCCCGCCGGGATCTTGACGATCATGTGGGCCAGGAACAGAGGGGAACCGTTGTAGGGCGCCGGATAGCGGCTGGAGTTGAAGTCCAGCACCTTGATGTTGCGGGCAATGAAGAAGGCGACCAGTTCGCTGATGTTGTCGATGCGATCGCTGGCGAACACGTCGACGGTGTAGGGCA
>VEPB01000585.1 GCA_012026715.1 Methylococcaceae bacterium
CAGATTCAGATCGCCAACTTTGCCGGCCTGCACCGCCGCAGCACTGGCCGCTCCGAGATCGGCCCCGGCCACCAGGTGATAGGACCAGGACTCTCCCCCTTGCAAAACCCAGGTATTGAGCCAGTCGGCTCCGCTCTGAAGTCCGAAGAAGCGGGCCAGCTGCGCCGCATCATCAAGCGCAAAGCCGTCGGAGAGGCCCTGATTGAACGTCAGATTGCCGCCGGCGCGGACAGTCAGGACCCCGGGGATCGACTCGGTGCCAAAGTGCCAGTTAAGTCCCCCTGAATCCGGAAACAGCAAGTTCCAACTGTTGGTTTCCACCAGGCTGGCCGATAGCCGGGCCGGGTTGTGACGGTCCGCGCCGGCGGCGTTGGGATCGGCGTACGATCGCACGAACAACTGGCGGAACGTCGGCGAGGCCGGGTCCACATCGAAGTAATAGCTGCCGTCCACGATCAGGGCTGGAGCAATCGCCGCAGTCAGCCGCCGCACTGTCCCGTCGGCGGCGACCTGGCTCAGCGTTTCAACGGGCCCGGCCAGATCATTGAGGGTGGTGACCCAGACCGAACCGTCATCGCTGGCCGGTGACCAGGTTCGGCCGTTGAGTCGTTCGGAAAGGTCGAACGAAACATCGCCGCCGCTGCGAACCTCCACTCCAGGCAGCAAGCGGAAGCCACCGAGGCGGCTGGCCAGATCGAAGTTGGCCGCCGCCGCATTCATGTAAGTGGCGGTCTCTTCCCGCCACCGCGCGATATCGGCGTTGCTGACCAACGCCGTTTGATCGGTTTTCACCGCTTCCACCGTGGCGGCGGCAGCGCCGGCGAGGGCAATCCCGGACAGATTCACCGGCGCGTCGTCCGCCCCGCCGCGCGCCACCCGGACCGCAACGCTTCCGCCGCCCCCGGCCCCGGAGACATCGATCCTGGCACCTGGATCGGCGGCCACTCCGCGACTGCCCAGCGACTCCAGACTGACCGTTCCACCTTTGCCGGAGGCGGCAGTCGCCGCGGCGAGCAGCCGTGAACCGGAACCCAGCGACAGGCCATCGCCGGCGGCGAGGTGAATCCGCCCGCCCTCGGTGCCGGAAGCATCCAGCGCGCCGTTTACCGTCAGGCGGCCCTGATCCGCAGCCAGATCGATGTTGCCGGCCGCCACCCGGTCGTCAGCTCCGATCGCGAGATTGCCGGTGCGCTGCCGATAGCCGATGCCGCCATCGAAACCCCACGCCGCGAGCCTGTCATTCAGGCTGCCGAAATCGATCGCGGCCGAGCCGGTATCCAGAGTGATACGGCCGCCGCGGTAGCCGGCACCGGCCGTTGCGGTGATCGCGTCAGTGTCGCCGCCGAGTCGAACCTGGCCATTGGCGGCTCTCAACTCCAGCAGACCGGCCGAGCCACCCGCGTGCGCCCCGGCGAGATTGATGCGTGCCCCGCCATCCACCACTACATCGCCATTGGTGGACCGCAACGACAGGCTGCCACCTGGCGCCAGCGCCACGGCATCGCCCAGATCGACGGCCTTCCCGCCCACATCGATGCGCGCTCCCGCACCCACCGCAACATCGTCCGTCGCCGTCAACTTCAGGCTGCCCGCCGGTAGTTCCACGGTCCCGTCGAGATCGATGGTGCCGGCAGTGAATGCGAGACTGGCGCCGAGACCGCCCGTTGCCTTGCCGGTCCCGGCTCGCTGCGACAGCGCCAAGGCGTGATCGCCCACATCCACGGTTGCGTTGGCGCCCGCCGTGGCGGTGAGTTTGGCGGCGGAAATCGTCAGGTCGGCGTTGGCCTTCAGTTGGCCGTGGCCGGTGAACAGGGCCGCATCCGACGCCCGCACCTCCACCCCGGCGAAACCGGCAAGACTCACCGTCCCATCGCCAAACCTGACTTGCGGCGCATCCAGCACCAGATGGCCGGCGCCGGTTCCCGCATCGGCCTGGCCCGAACCGGTGTTGAACAGTTGGATCGTTCGGCTCGCGCTCAACGCGGCGGTTTCGCCGCCGTTCTGGTAGCCGCTCAGGCCAGCCGCGTCTATGGTCAGATCGCGCCCGGAAAATCCCACCGCGCCGGACAAGTCCACGCCACCGTAACTGTGGAGCGCCAGGGTATCCACCCCCAGGCGGTCCAGTTGATCCTGCGACAGGATCAGGCCCGCAGCGGCCGGATCCGCCGGGGGCCGGCCAAGTGCGATGCCGCTCGAACTGAGCTCGAGGTCACCGCCCCGCATGTCGATCCGGCCATCCATGGCGATCTTGCCGGTAGCGTCCAGCAACATCGAACCAGAGGCCGTCAAGACCGCGCCGGTGCCGATCTGCAGGCTGCCGTCCGTGGTCCCGGCCGTGACCGGCCGCTGAAAGTTCGCCGCGTCGCCGGAAGAAACCCGCAGCAGGGTGCCGCCGCTTCCGTCGAGGCTCAGCGCCTTGGGAGCACCGCTGAAATCGCCCTGACCGGTCAGTCGGGCATCCTTGCCGACCACCACGTTTTCCCTGGCCGCCAGCACGATTTCCGGCGCGGCAAGCTTGACACCATCGGCAACCGCCACTGACCTTGCCTGGACCCGCAGGGTATTGCCCTCGCGACGCCCGCCGAACACCAGGGTTTGCAGGTCGATCCGGTTAAGATCTTCCGCACTGACCGCCACGCCATCGGCCGGTGTCCCCGACTGGCCGGTACGACCGCCCACCACGACGACCCGCTCGCCCGTCAGGTCCAGTTCGCCACCGCGACCGCCCTTGCCGGCCTGACCCGTGATATCCCCCGCCAAGGCCAAGGAACCCTGGGCCGCCACGGTCAGGTTGCCGGCATCGGCCGGCAGCGTGGGTGCCGCATCACCCTGGGGATGCGACGCAAAGAATCGGCTGGCGGTGGTTTCCTGATATTCCGAGCGGATCCGGACTTGGCTACCCGCTTCGACCGCGAATCCACTCCAGCGGGCGTCCCGTTCGCCGCTGCCGGCGGCGACCCGATAACCCGCCACCAGCGCCGCCCCATCCAGCTGGCGCGCCCCCGGTGTCGCGACGAAATCGGTGCTGTTGGTGCGCGGCGTCACCAGAAACGCGCCAGGCAGCAAAGCGTAGCGGGCCGGCAGCAGCACGTAGGTTCCGGCCGTTAGCCCACCGCCACCAGCCAAGTAGACGCTGTCTCCCATGGACAAGCCGGACGCCGGGAACTCGATCGGGTCGTAGGGGGCATAAGCCTTGCCCAGCTGCGGCAGCACGGCGAATTTTTCCTGATAGGTCTGCCCATTGGCGGCATAGCCGGGATCGGTGGGGTTGAGTTGATCCACCTTACCGCCGGGCCCGGAAATGAACTCAAACGCCGAAAGATCGCCACCACCGGACAAATCGACGGTGGCACCGCGCGCTACCGTCACGCCGGGCGAGGTCAGCTCGATGCGTTTTTCCGGCGGTGCCGAGATGAGGTTCTGATAAATGCCCAGCGGAAAGATCCAGTCCAGCCCGCCCTGGGTGCGGCCGTAGGGAATCAATGTGCCGGCTCCGGACACCGAGCTCAGGCTGCCGGATTCCAGTGTCAGCCGGTTGCTCGCGTTGAGCGCAAGCTGGCCGAAGGGCGCCTTCAGCACGCCCTGGCTGTCGATCACCGGGGCGGCCAGCGTCAGGGAGCCGCCCGCCGACAGCGGAGTTGCCGCGCTGTTGTCGCCGGGCAGAATCCGAAGAGCACCTTCCGGCGCGGTGCCCGCATCGATTTTTACCGCGAAACGGCTGTAGGTCGTCGGGTAGATCTGGTCCGCCTTCAGCTCCAGGTTGCCGCTCGAAACCAAACTGCCGACCAGATCCTTCTCGCGCAACGGATTTACTCCGGTCATGCGCAGATCGCCCCGACTGGACAGCCGGGCCGTAGCAAAACCGTTCAATTGCGCCGATCCGATCAGGTCGATCCAGTCCCCCTGGACTTTCAGCTGTCCCAGACCGCTGTAGGTCGCACCACTGCTCGAACGGTTCAGGGTCGCCCCCAGGGCGACGTGGGCACCGCCCAGCGTCACGGCACCGGTTATATCCCCCGCCCAATCCATCGCCGGCGCGTCGAGGACCAGGCTGCGCTTGAGATTCAGCTCGACGTCGCCGTCGAAGCGGATTTCGCCCCGGTCCGGAACGCCGGTCCCGGCGCTGGAAGACTGCACCCGCGAACTTAAAGTCAGGTTGGAAAAGCCGCCGGCCTTGACCTGATCCGCCGCCAGCCAGGCATTGCCCGTGGCCGTCGTATCTATGGGGTGCTGTGCCAGATCGCCGGCTTTGGGCAAATCCTTGGGGCGCTGGACCAGATGGACGACCCGGGAGCCGGTGGTGAATCCGCCCGCCCCTTCCGGTTGAGAGCGCTGGTTGGGGTCCAGCGTCACGCTGAGGCTGCCGCCGGCTCCACCGAGTCCGGTCCCCGCCGCACCTTTGAGGTCGCCCGCCGCCAGCAGATTTTCCGCGGCGGTCAAGCGGATGGTCCCACCGGAAGAAGCGATATTCTCGCGCTGGAAGTGGCCGTGGGGATCCTGCACATCGAGCCGGGACTGGCTCCCGGACACGTCCAGGCGGGCGCCCGGGTCCATCTGGATCGAACCGCGCTTCGCGGTCACTTCGATGATGCCGCCGTCCAGCACGGTCCCCAGATCCAGGCCGCGGTGGTTGGGCTCCGCCTCCGTGGCGCCGGTCGCCAACAAGCGGGCTTCCCGTCCCAAGTCTATGGCCTGATCCGGCACGGCGCCGGGATCGATGGTGGCCGGCGGCGCGGTCAGCGTCAGCCCGATGTGTCCGGCCGGCGCGTTCAGTGTTCCGTCGATGCGGATATTGGCGTCGGAAACCAGATCCAGCGAGACCCCCGGATCGCCGCCGATGACGGCGCCGCTGCCGATCGACAGCATCCGCTCGGGCCCGTAGCCGCCCGCCGTGGCGCTGTGCCTAAGATTCAGGCTGAGGTCGACCGGGGCCTGCTCCGACAACGGCAGCAGTTCGGTCGTCGTGACGGCCCTGGCGTTGCGGGCCGATGCGAACTTCCAGGCTGCATCGGCCAGCAGCAGATTGTGCTGGCGTAAATCCAGCCGCACGACGTCAGCGACCGCCAAGCTCCCGGAATTCGCGGTCAGGCTGAGGGAACCGAAGCCGCGATTTTCAAACAGCTCGGGCGTTACCAGGGTAGCCGAGGAATTCGCCGTAGGCCGATCGGCGACCGCGATGCCGTTGGCGGTAATATCCAGCCGCCCGCCACGATTGAAGCCGAAGCTCTCCATGGCAGCGCCCAGTTCCACCCGGGTCGGGCCAAAACCGTTGCTGGCCAGGGTGATATCGCCGCCATCCCCGCCCTGTGCGGAAAAGTTCTTGCGGAGCCAAGCCCCGCCATCGGCCACCAGTCGCGAACCCTGTTCGAGCACCAGGTTGCCCACCGAGCGGATGGCGATGTCTCCGGCATGGATCAGCGCCACGCCGGCGGAGGCCGTATCCACCGCCGCAGGAGTGTCGTTCACCCAGAGGCCGCTGGTATCGAGTTCAGCTCCGGACGCCACGGTGATCTGTCCCGACCGCGGCTCCGCGGTGCCACTCGCCAGCCGGGTTGCCAAACGAATCGCGCCGGCCGGTGCATGAATGGAGCCGGCAATGGCCACCGCGCCTCCGGTCAGGTCGACGCTGGCGCCGGGGCCCAGCTGCAAATCGCTGTCCGCCGGCAAGCTCACGCTACCCATGCTGTCGATCACCAGATGGCGCAGACCCGCCTTGAACAAATCCAATCCCAGCACCAGCGGAACCGGATGCGAACCATCGGGCAGCTGCGGGAAGGGATCGTCCGCGCCCGGCACCGCGCTTTCCTGCCCGTGCGCAAACGTCACATCCTGCTGGCGCACCTTCGACCACGCGGTATCGATGATCAGGCTGGCACCGTCGGCGCGCCGATCCGCGGTGCGCTGGTAGCGCCCATTCACGGTGTCGCCGACCACCCGTCCCTCCATCAACACGTCGCGGGCCTTCAGGGTCACCGCGCCAGCGGCCTTGCCCTCGGTGTAGCCCTGTTCGAAGCGGCCCGGCCCCAGGACGGGGTCGATCCCCTGGTAGGTGCGGTCCGGATTGGCAGCGGCCACATCGATGACCTGGCCACCGGACAACAGCCGGCTGGTTTTGACATAACCGTCCCGGTAACGGACTTGGCCGCCGGC
>VEPB01000151.1 GCA_012026715.1 Methylococcaceae bacterium
ATATCGTATTCGTGCTGGATTTCGACCGCGACGACCGCTTGACCCGCTGGGATTTCAACCGGCTGTTCATGACGCTGGCACCGGCCCCTTTCCTGGAGGCTTCGCTGCGGTCGCTGGGCAAGGGCAAGGTGGATGAAGACAAACACCAACTCCAGGTCAATCCGAGCGACCTGCCCAAAGTAAACGCGCGGCCACCCCGGCGGGAAGACATCCTCAAACTCTTGGGGCCGCCCCATGAGCAGGCCGTAAACGCCGGGCGCGGAGTGCTGGTCTACCGTTTCCAGATGCAGACGAATCGGGTCGACGACGGCTACGAAGACCGCCGCGCCAGCAGTGTCAAGCTGGAATACGATCCCAAGACGGATGAATTGGCGAAGCTGAAAGGCAAGTTCTGCGGACTGAAGATTTCCATCAATTTCCGCAAGCTCAATGATGCCGCCCAAGTGCCGCTGGAAACGGTACGCTAAGCCCGTCCGGGAGCGGCGTTAGGCGGAGGACGGCGCCCTGAACATCCTGGTCATCAATTGCGGCAGTTCCTCCATCAAGTTTGCCGTGCTGGAACTGGCGGCGGACGGCCATCGTAGCCTGCTGGCCGGGCTGCTGGAGCGGATCGGGGAAACTTCGGGGCGGCTGCGGCTGACGATGTCCGACGGGTCGATTCTGCCCGCGGAGAGCATTCCCGCCTGCGATCACCGCGAAGCTTTTACGGCGGTCTTCGCCGCGCTGAAACGGCAGTTGGGCGGCATTTCCCTGGCCGCGGTGGGGCACCGGGTGGTGCACGGCGGTACCGCCTTTAGCCGGGCGGCGCGGGTCGATGACGCGGTGCTCGCGGCGATCCGCCAGTTGATCCCGCTGGCGCGGCTGCACAACCCGGTCAACCTGCTGGGCATCGAAATCTGCCGCGCCGCCTATCCGCAATTGCCCCAGGTGGCGGTATTCGACACCGCCTTTCACCAGAGCCTGCCGCCCCACGCCTATCGCTATGCCATTCCGGCCCCCTGGTATCAGGATCTGGGCATCCGCCGCTATGGCTTCCACGGTACCGCCCACCAATATCTCACCGAGCGCGCCCAGGCCCACTGCGGCCGCCCCCTCAACCTGATCACTCTGCATCTCGGCAATGGCGCCAGCGCCTGCGCCATCCGCCAGGGCCTGTGCGTCGACACCTCCATGGGGTTCACGCCCCTGGAAGGCCTGGTCATGGGCACCCGCAGCGGCGACCTGGACCCGGCCGCTGCCCTGTTCGCCGCCGGCCGTATCGGCATCGAGCGGACCGAGACCGCGCTGCTATACGACAGCGGCATGCAGGGCCTGTGCGGCAGCAACGATTTGCGCGACATCCTGGACCGCGCCGCGGCGGGCGACGCGGCCGCGCAACTGGCGCTGGAAACCTATTGCTACCGGGTGCGGAAATATCTTGGCGCTTACTTTGCCGTGCTGGGATCGCTGGATGCGGTGGTGTTCTCCGGCGGGGTGGGGGAGAACGCGGTGGAGGTTCGCCGGCGCATCTGCGAGGGCCTGGACGGACTGGGCATCCGGCTCGACCCGGAGTTCAACGCGGCGCCCGCCGAGACCGACGTGGCGGAGCTGCAGGCCGCCGCCAGCCCGGTGCGGGTGTTGCGCATCCGCGCCAACGAGGAACTGGCCATCGCCCGCCAGACCGCCTGGCTGGTTGCGGGCGGGTAGTCTGGTAAGAGTCCTTGGCTGGTTGGTCGGGGCGCTACCGTGGTTACGACCAGATCTTTGCGACCGGCAAAGTCTTGGAAGTCGCCTGCTGGGCGCATACGCGCCGAAAATTTTTCGAAATCGCCCGCCAAGTAGCGACTGGCACGCACATCAGCGCCACGAGGCCTTGGACTTCATCGGCCGGCTCTACGCCATCGAACGGGAGACCAAGGAACAGCACTCGGACGCGGCCGGCATTCAACGGCTGCGGCAGGAACAGGCCTGTCCCATCCTCGCCGAGTTCAAGGACTTGCTCGAAGACCGCCTGCGCGAACTGGCGCCCAAAACGCCCACCGCCAAGGCCATCGGCTATGCCCTCAAGAACTGGCAGGCGCTGGAGCGCTATACCGAGGACGGTCGCCTGGAGATCGACAACAACCGCTCCGAGCGGGCCATCCGGCCGCTGACGATCGGGCGCAAAAGTGGCTGTTCGTGGGCTCGCCCAAGGGTCAATGCCGTTAAGTTAGCGATTTTCACCCTTCTCGCCCACAGGGAGAGGGGCTTGATTCAACACCATTGCGCCCAGGCGCCCCGTGCGGATGGGGTTAAGGGGCTAAGGCGACACGCACAGGCCTTGATTGGGGTCCCAGGTCGGCGTGTCCAGCGGGCACACGGTCAGGTAGACGGTTTGCCGGGTCCAGCCGCCCTGGCTGTCGCTGGCCGTGACCCCGAACACCACCATCTGGCTGTCGTAGCCCGTGCTATCCCAACTCACCAGCCCGTCGGCGTCGACGCTCATCCCGGAGGGTGCGGCGTCCAGGCCGAATTGGATGGGCAGGGCGTTGGCGTGGGTGGCGACGGCCTGGTAGTGATACACCTGCTTGGCGCTGGCAGCGGAATCCGGCGTCGAGGTGATCTGGATCGGACCGGCCACGCAGCTGCTTTGAGCCGGGTCATAAAGCGGCTGTTCGCCGGGGCAGATTCCCAGGGTTACGGGCTGGATCGCCCAGCCGCCCTGATCATCCAGGGCCACCACGGCGAACTGGACATTCTGTCCCTCGTAGCCGCTGGTGTCCCATCGGACCTTGCCGGTGCCGTCCACCGTCATCCCGGTGGGCGCGCCGCGCAGTTCGAAGGAGAGGACGGCATTTGCATGGCTGTCGCTCACGGTCGGTGTGTAGCTATAGACCTGGTGAGCGCTTGCCGAGAAGGCGTCGGGCGGCGAGGTAAAACGGATCGCCCCCGCCACGCAGGATCCCTGTTTCGAATCCCAAGTCGGCGTGTCCCCGCCGCAGCTGTTGAATTCGACCGTCTGCCGGGCCCAGTCGTTCGGGCTTCGTGCAGCCTGTACGGTGAAACCGACAGACACGGCATTGCCCAGCGAGACGAGACTCGGATCGCCGGAGACCCGGCCCTGGGAATCGACGGTGAAACCGGCCGGAGCATCGACCAGCTTATAGCTGAGCCGGGTATTGGCCGGGGCGTCGGTTTTCACCGGGTAGGTAAACCCATTGGCGCTGCCGTTGGTCGGGGGCGTGGAGGTGATGTGCAGGCTGCCTAAGCAGGTGCCTGCTTCCGCGCCGTAGCGCATGGGCGAATGGCACAGGGTGAGGGTGAACGGCGCCAGCGCTTCGTTGCCGGCGTCGTCGCTGACCCGGAGGGTGCCGGAGTAGCGGTCGGAGACCGGAACCTCGGCGGTTTTCCAGGTGATCAGACCGTGCGCGTCGATGCTCATGGCGGGCGGCGGTGGGTCGAGCAGGGCGTAGTGCAGCGGGCTGTTGGTGCCGGATACCGCGATGACCTGATGGGTCCAGTCCTGGCCGCCATCCACTCCGCCGCCGAGGCGGGAACGGATGGCCAGCGGCATGCAGTTCTGGTTGGCCTGGTCCCAGGCCTGGCCGGCCGGACAATGCAAACGGATGGTCAGGGTCTGGAAACTGAAGGCGCCGCGGGCGTCGTGCAGTCCCACCCGGAGCTTGTAGTCCAGTGGCGCCAGTGGCCAGGGCTGATCGGCCGGCACCGACTGGCCGACACTGCTACCCCAAAACTGCAACTGCCAGCCGGCGATCGACAGGGCGCCCTTGGAATCCAGGGTCATGCCTTGGACTTCGGTCAATTCCTGGTTTGAGAGAGGTAGGTCGATGGTGGTGGGATCGTTTTCCGGATCGACCAATTTGAGGTTCGCGTTCAAGTCTTCCCAGATCACCGCTTCGACGACGGTGGGGTCGACACGGGGCGCCTGGTTGCTGGACCCGGTCACCTGCTGCGACGCCTGTCCGCAGTCGGGGTTGGGCGAGCCGCTGCAGCTCAGTTCCAACGAGTGGCAGGTATCGCAACCGACGGGGGTGCCGGCGGCGATCTTGATCAGCTTCGACTTGAAGCCAGCCTGCTGCATCGACCGCCATTCGTCCGGCGAAACCTGCCGGTAATCGAACACCCGATCCACCGGCGCTTTCGACAGCCGGGTGCCCTTGTGGTCGTTGCCGTGGCAGGCGGCGCACTGGTCCTCGCCGGCATGGCCCGGCAGCTTGGCGTAGTCGTTGTGCCAGCCGCCGGCGGTGCTGCCGTCGGCATTGCCGGTATCGCCGGAGGCGGTTTTCCACCAGTTGGGATCGTTGACCGGGTGCAGGCTGTGGGGGCCGCCCAGCACCCCGGTCTTGGCATCGATGACCTTGATGCCTTCGTCATTGTCCTCGAACTTGGCAAAGGAGTCGGCGGTGTGGCAGACGCCGCAGTCCAGCAGGGAACCGGTGTGGCCTTGCAATTCCAGGGCGGTGACGTTGTCGTTGGCATTGGGGTCGCGGTTGGGCCAAACGCCGTGGGCCGGCCCGTGGCAGGCGGCGCAGGCCACCTGGCCGTGGGCGTCCTTGCCCAGGCGATAGAGCGGCGTTTTCAGGATCGGGTTGTAGTCGTTGTCTCCTATCGGCCCATCGACCGGAAATTCGGCTAGCGGCACCGCGAACCGACGTTCATCGGGGTTGGTGGCATCGACCGGATTGGGGGTGGCGGAGGGGTCGTTTTCGGCAAACGCCAAGGTCTTCACGCCGGCGCTGAAATAGCCGTCGGCTCCGTCCTGGCCCCGATTGCCGCTGCCGGTGTGGCAGGATCCGCAATCGGGCTGGTCCAGCCATTGCAGCCGGTATTGGTTGCCGTCGGGGTGGCGCTGGGATTTCGGGTACACCTGCCCCACCGCCAGCATGTCGCCGTGGCATTGGTAGCAGGTCACGCCGGCGGTGTACATGCGGTCCCGGTAACACTGCTCGCGCTGGCCGCTATGGCACTTCAGGCAATTCTCCTCCATGGGCAGGATTTTGCCTTCAGTGTCCCGGACCGGGAACAGGCTCTTGCTCGGATCGGCACAGGGGGTCTTGTCGGGACTCGAGCAGAGATAACGGCCGTTGCCGTCGCGCAGGATGTCGGTCCGATCGTCGTTGTACTGCATGGCGCCGTGCATGCGGTGCATGGCGACCGAGGCGTTGGTTGCGCCAGCAGTACGCGCGTATTGCCCCGAGGTCTGATTCTGATCCGGGAAAAACAGCGTCGAGCGGCCACCGCTGTGACACATGCCACCTTTGACGCAGCCGGCTTCGGGGCCGGAAACGATCTCCTGGTCACTGTGGTCGCCATGATCTCCATGGGCGTCGTGATGGGTCCGGGTGAAATCGTAAAAGTCATGCAGCTTTGCCATGTTGCGCAAGGCCGCGTACTCCTGATCCTCGACACTGTCGCTGCGGGGCCCGATCAGTACCGGCGGGTCGGTCCGTCCATCGGCGCCGACCCGGGCGATGTCGGTCCGGGCGCCGATCTGGCCCAGGGCGTGGCATTCGCGGCAATGAAAGTCCTTGCCGGCGGTCAGGGTCACGTCGGTCGCGGCGATGGGGGTTTTGCTTTCCTTGTCGATGGCCTCGACCCGGAACAGAGACACGGGATTGACCCGGCCGCTGTCGTCGATGTCGGTGAGGGGCAGCCAGAAGGCGGAAAACCAGCTGGATTGGGGAGTGAACTCGCTGAAAGGCAGCGGTGCGTTTTCGGCATAGGGCGCGCCGATGCCCGGCATGTAGCGGCCGTGGTCCGGGTTGACCGGGGTCAACCCCGTTCCGGTCACGGCGTTGGAGAGATAGGCGCCTTCATCGGGCACATGCGCGGGTGCGGAAATGTGGGGATCGCCGCACTGAATGATGGCGTCGATCAAGCTAAAGCCGTTATAGCCCTCCGGAAGCGCGGTGCCGGCGGGCCATTGGTAACGCTCCATGGCTTCGCCCTTTTTCAGGCTGGCACTGGCGCTGGGCACGCCGAGCGGCCAGCTTTGGCTGGTGGCGTTGATGG
>VEPB01000474.1 GCA_012026715.1 Methylococcaceae bacterium
GATCCGCGGCGAAAAAGGCGATTTCCTACAGGTCTACGATCACCGCCATGAGCGCGCCGGCTACATCCGCGCCACCCGGGTCCGGCAGCAACCGCTGACGCCCGAGGCCGCCCCGGAGCTGAAAGCCGTGCTGCGTTTCCTCAAGGACACGCCGGGTTCGGAGTCGCTGGGAATCGCCTATGCCGCCGCGTACCTGCGCGCCGCGCCGGCGGAAGCCATCGACGGCGAGGTGTTCGCCGCGCTCGCCACCCTGTCCGATCGCCTGGCTCAACGGGCCGGCAGTGCTCGTTCCGGCAAGGCGGACGAGGCCACGGCCGCCCATCTGGAAGTGGCGGCCGCCTACGGCGTCGGCATGACCAGCGTGGAACGGGGCGGACAGATCCGGCTGTGCAGCGATGGCGAGGCGGCGCGCCGGGTGTTGGCTCTGCCGGCCACGGCATCCCAAAAAGCCAATGCGGCGCTGATCCTGAGCCGGCACGACTGCGTGCAGCCGACCCTGACGCCGACTGAGCGCTACGCCCTCGACCAATGGCGGGCGGACCTGCTGGACCGGGCGGAACTGCAGCCCCTGCCGGCCGTGCTGAAGAACCGGTTGCATCTGCGCAAGGCGGGAGTCTGGGCGGGCCTGGCCCACCAGCGGGCCCGCCGGACCGGACCAGGCAGCCCGGAGGTGATGGAAGCGGGCCGCCGCGCCCGCGACGAATTGGCCGCGGTCGATACCGGCGAACTGATGGAAAGCGATGCTTCCGCTTTTAACGACGCCGGCATCCGCGTCGGCGCCTCACGCTGGTCGGAACTTCCGGCGCCCGCAACGGGAACCGGCAAGCTGAGGGCGCAAACCCGATCCGGCCAACCCGGCGAAACCTGCGTCGATCTGATTCAGGCGGGCCAAGACGGCGGCCGGCCCCTCGTCAGCCGCTGCACCTACGGTCTGGTCTGGACCGCATCGGTTTCGGTCCATCCGCGGGGCAAGGCTCTGGCCCTTGCGGTTCAGCCTCTGGAGGGATGGCGGGAACTGTGGCTGTTTCGGGAGAGCGATGCGGGCTGGTCCGTGGACGTGCTGCCGCCGGGCACCGAGACGGGAGACCTCGGCTACGTCGAATTCGCTGGCTGGGCGCCGGGCGCGGACGAGATGCTGGTGGCCCGGGAAGCCAGGCCCGAAGGCCGCTACAAGCGCAGCTTCGAGGTGGTGTCGCTGGCCACGCTGGAGACCAGGAAGCAGGCCGACAGTCCGGCCAGCCTCAGCAGCTTCTATCGCTGGCAAGACCCCGCTTGGAAAGTGACGACGGTGGCCTTGCGCTGAAGTCGCGCCGGCGTCGCCGGGCAACACGGCGGTAACGTCCATGCGCGATGCCGCAGAGCGATGAAAAACTCGATCCGCCTCCGTGGCGGGCGAATCGGAGACCGAAACGATCGGCACGATCACAAATGGTTAGTCGAAACGGAGGACCGGCAGGTTCTCCGTTATCACCAACGGCCTTACGATCGCTTTCCAGACGTCGAGAGTGTCGCTGCGAAATTCCTGGCTGGCTCTAGCCGCTCGACAAAGCCGACGAGCTTTCCTGTTCAAGCCGCCGAACCGCATCCCGCGCCAAATCGCTCAGCCCAACGCCACCCGCCTGCAGATGGGCGATGACCGCCTTCCGCATGCGCGGATCCCAGAACTTCTTGAGATGGTCCACCATGCCCAGCACAGCCTGATTCCGATCCGGATCGGATTGGAAGAAGTTGCTGATGTCGTTGGCCATCTTGACGAGGTTTTCGTTGTGCATTGCTACTGCCTGTTGCGTCGTGTTTTAAAGGTCGGGGCGGCCCGTCAACCACCGATAAATCGGTGGTGGTTGGCGTAAACCACGCAATTTGAACCCCGGGCGAAGCCCACCAGGGTAAGACCGGTTTCCTCCGCCAGCCTGATTGCCAAGCCGGTTGGCGCGGAGATCGCCGCCAGGAAGCCGATGCCGAGCATGGCGCACTTCTGCACCATCTCATAGCTGGCGCGGCTGGTCACCACGGCGAATCCGGCATTGCGGTCAAAACGGGTGCGGGCCAACAGGCCCAGCAATTTGTCCAGCGCATTGTGACGCCCGACATCTTCCCGCACCGCCTTCAGCCCCTCGCCCGACACAAACCACCCGGCGGCGTGAACCGCGCCCGTGATTTGGTTTAGCCCTTGGCGCTCCCCCATGGCGTCGAGGGCGGCCCTCAGGTCTTCCCGTCGAACCTGGATGGCGGCGGTGACCGGCGGCGGATGGCGCACCGCCTGCTTGAGGGTGGCAGAACCGCACAAGCCGCAGCCGGTGCGGCCGGTGAGATTGCGCTCGCGCCCTGCCATGGCCTGGAAGCGGGCTTCGGGAACCCGGATGCGCACCTCGATGCCCTCGGCGCGGTAATGCACCCGAACCGACTGAACTTCCTCCACCTTCGCCACCAGTCCTTCGGTGAGGCTGAATCCCACCGCGAAATCCTCCAGATCCAGCGGCGTGCAGAGCATCACGACGTGGGGCTCGCCGTTGTAGACCAAGGCGACGGGTGCTTCCTCGGCGACCCGATCCGGCGCCACCGAGTCCGTGCCGTCCCGCCAGCGCCACACCCGGCGCTCCGTGTGGGCCGGCCAGCCCAGTTCCCCGGACAAGCCGAAGCGGCCGGAGGCCGCTTCGGGAGGCGCTGAGGGGCAGGCCGGGACGTCTTCCTCGACCCCGGATCCCATCAACCGGCGCTGGCTTTTTCCAAATGGGACAGCTGCTGCTCGGTAAAGGCCTGGAACTGCTGCTGCCATTCCGAGGTCTGGCTCACCGGCGTCACCTGGACGGCGGTGACCTTGTATTCCGGACAGTTGGTGGCCCAGTCGGAATTGTCCGTGGTGATGACGTTGGCGCCAGATTCCGGGAAGTGGAAGGTGGTGTATACCACGCCCGGCTGCATGCGCTCCGAAACGGTCGCCCGCAACACCGTTTCACCCTGGCGGCTCTTGATGCCGACCCAATCGCCGTCCTTGATGCCGCGCTGTTCGGCATCGTGGGGATGGATCTCCAACCGATCCTCCGCGTGCCAGGCGTTGTTCTGGGTGCGGCGGGTCTGGGCGCCCACGTTGTACTGGGACAGGATGCGTCCGGTGGTGAGGATCAGCGGGAAGCGGCTGCTGGTGCGTTCCTGGGTCGGAACGTACTCGGTCAGCATGAATCGGCCCTTGCCGCGCACGAACTGGTCGATGTGCATGGTGGGCGTTCCCTCGGGCGCAGACTCGTTGCAGGGCCACTGCACACTGCCCAGCTCATCCAGCTTCTTGAAACTGACGCCGTGGAAAGTGGGCACCAGCCGCGCGATCTCGTCGAGGATCTCCGGGCCACTGCCGTAGTTCATCGGATATCCCAGCGCGTTGGACAACATCTGGGTCACCTCCCAGTCCTCATAGCCGGCCAGGGGCGGCATCACCCGCCGTACCGGCGAAATGCGCCGCTCGGCGTTGGTGAAGGTGCCGGTCTTCTCCAGGAACGAAGCACCCGGCAGGAAAACATGGGCGAACTTGGCGGTTTCGTTGAGGAACAGATCCTGCACCACCACGCATTCCATCGCCTGCAAGGCCGCATGGACATGTTGCGTGTCGGGATCGGACTGGGCGATGTCCTCGCCTTCGCAGTAAAGGCCCTTGAAGCTGCCGTCCAGCGCCGCCGCGAACATGTTGGGAATACGCAGTCCCGGCTCGGCTTCCAGGGTGACGCCCCAGGCGTCCTCGAACTCGCTGCGGACCAAGGCGTCGGACACATGGCGATAGCCCGGCAATTCGTGCGGGAAGGACCCCATGTCGCAGGAACCCTGCACGTTGTTCTGGCCCCGCAGCGGGTTGACGCCCACCCCTTCCCGGCCCACGTTGCCGGTGGCCATGGCGAGGTTGGCAATGCCGATGACGGTGGTGGAACCTTGGCTGTGCTCGGTGACACCCAGGCCATAATAGATGGCGCCGTTGCCGGCGGTGGCATAGAGCCGCGCCGCTGCCCGCAGGGTTTCGGCGGGTACGCCGGTGGCGGCTTCCGTCGCCTCCGGAGAATGATGGGGCAAGGCGACGAACTCTTTCCATTTGCGGTAGGAATCCACCTCGCAACGTTCCGCGACGAAATCTTCCCGCACCAACCCCTCCGTGACGATCACGTGGGCTAGCGCGGTGACCAACGCAACGTTGGTACCGGGCTTCAATTTCAGGTGATAGTCCGCCTGCACATGGGCCGATTTCACCAGGTCGATCTCCCGCGGGTCCACCACGATCAGCTTGGCGCCCTGGCGAATGCGCTTTTTCATCAGCGAGCCGAACACCGGATGGCCATCGGTGGGATTGGCGCCGATCACCACGATGACGTCGGACTTCATCACCGAGTCGAAGGTCTGGGTGCCGGCGGATTCGCCCAGGGTCTGCTTGAGCCCGTAGCCAGTGGGGGAGTGGCAGACACGGGCGCAGGTGTCCACGTTGTTGTTGCCGAACGCGGCCCGCACCAGTTTCTGAACCAGGTAGGCTTCCTCGTTGGTGCAGCGACTGGATGTCAGTGCCCCCACCGAATGGCGTCCGTGCTTGGCCTGGATCCGCTTGAATTCGGATGCGGCATAATTGATCGCCTCGTCCCAGCTGACCTTTTGCCAGGGTTCGTGGATCGACTTGCGGATCATCGGCGAGGTGATGCGATCCGGATGGGTGGCATAGCCGAAGGCGAAGCGGCCCTTGACGCAGGAGTGGCCGTGGTTGGCCTTGCCGTCCTTGTCAGGCACCATGCGCACCACTTCGGCGCCCTTCATTTCCGCCTTGAAAGAGCAGCCCACCCCGCAATAGGCACAGGTGGTGATGATGCTGTGGTCCGCCTGGCCCTTGTCGATGACCGACTTTTCCATCAGGGTGGCGGTCGGGCAAGCCTGGACGCAGGCGCCGCAGGACACGCATTCCGAATCCATGAAGGCCTGGTGCTGCCCCGGCGAAATGACCGAATCAAACCCGCGGCCATCGATGGGCAGGGCGAAGGTGCCCTGGGTCTCCTCGCAGGCGCGCACGCAGCGGGAGCAGACGATGCACTTGCTGGGATCGAAGCTGAAATAGGGGTTGGAGCCATCCTTCTCCGACTTCAGATGATTCTTGCCCTCGTAGCCGTAGCGGACTTCACGCAGCCCCACCGTGCCCGCCATGTCCTGCAATTCGCAGTTGCCGTTGGCAGAGCAGGTCAGGCAGTCCAGCGGATGGTCCGAGATGTACAGTTCCATCACGCCGCGGCGGATATCAGCCAGCTTGTCGGTCTGGGTCTTGACCTTCATCCCCGCCGCGACCGGCGTGGTGCAGGAGGCCGGATAACCGCGCGCGCCTTCCACCTGAACCAGGCACAACCGGCACGAGCCGAAGGGCTCGAGACTGTCGGTCGCGCACAGCTTGGGGATTTCGATCCCGATGCTGGAAGCGGCCCGCATCACCGAAGTGCCCTCCGGCACGGTGACCTCAAAACCGTCGATTTCCAAGGTGACGGATTGTTCCGCCGGACTGGCCGGGGTGCCGTAGTCTTTATCGCGTTGCAGTGACATAAGGGTTTACCTCGCAGGAACTCAAGCCGCTTCCGACGTCTTGTCGACGCCGAAATCCTCCGGGAAATGATTCAACGCACTGAGCACCGGATACGGTGTCATGCCCCCCAGGGCGCACAGGGAACCGGCCAGCATGGTGTCTCCCAGATCACGCAGCAGCTGGATGTTCCTTGCCTTGTCTTGGTTTTGAATGATCTTGTCCATGACTTCGACGCCGCGGGTCGAACCGATGCGGCACGGCGTGCACTTGCCGCAGGATTCGATGGCGCAAAACTCCATGGCATAGCGGGCCATCCTGGCCATGTCGACGGTATCGTCGAACACCACCACGCCGCCGTGGCCCAGCACCGCCCAGTTGGCGGCGAATGCCTCGTAGTCCAGCGGCGTGTCGAATTGGGATTCCGGCACGAAGGCGCCCAAGGGTCCCCCCACCTGCACCGCCCGAATCGGGCGGCCGCTGGCCGAACCACCGCCATAGTCGTACAGCAGTTCCCGCAGGGTGATGCCGAAAGCCTTCTCCACCAGGCCGGGCCGCTTGATGTTGCCGGCCAACTGGATCGGCAGGGTGCCGCGCGAGCGGCCCATGCCGTAATCGCGATAATGGGCGCCGCCCTTATCCAGGATAATGGGAACCGAGGCCAGGGAAATCACGTTGTTGATGACCGTGGGCTGGCCGAACAAGCCCTTGATGGCCGGCAGCGGCGGCTTGAAACGCACCATGCCGCGCTTGCCCTCGATGCTTTCCAGCAACGCCGTTTCCTCGCCACACACATAGGCACCGGCGCCGAGCCTCACTTCCACGTCGAAAGCCTTGCCGCTGCCACAGATGTTGCTGCCCAGGTAACCGGCCTGGTGCGCAGCCGCGATGGCGGCATTCAGATTCTTGTGGGCGTGGGGATATTCCACCCGCAGGTAGATGTACCCCTGGGTCGCACCCACCGCCAGGCCGGCGATGGTCATGCCCTCGATGAGCACGAAGGGGTCTCCTTCCATGATCATGCGGTCGGAAAACGTCCCGGAATCCCCTTCGTCGGCGTTGCAGACGATGTATTTCTGCTCGGCCGGGGCATTGAGCACCGTGTTCCACTTGATGCCGGTGGGAAATGCTGCGCCGCCACGGCCCCGCAGACCGGAATCGGTGACTTCCTTGACGATGGCGGCGGGCGCCATCGTCAAGGCGTTCTTGAGCCCCTTATAGCCGTCATGGGCCAGATAATCGTCCAGGCTGACCGGATCGGTGATGCCCACCCGGGCGTTGGTCAAGCGTTCCTGCTTCTTGAGGTAGGAAATCTCCTCGGTGGGTCCCAGGGCCAAGGCATGCTGCTGGCCACCCAGGAAACCGGCATCGAACAGCCCCGCAACATCGCCGGACTGGACCGGACCGTAAGCCACGCGGCCGTTGGCGGTCTCCACCTCGATCAGCGGTTCCAGCCAATAGAGACCGCGGGAGCCGTTCCGCACCAGGGTGATTTCGAAATTGCGCGCCGCTGCTTCGCGCACGATGGCTTGGGCGACGCTTTCTGCGCCCAGGGACAGGGCGCTGGAATCGCAGGGAACGTAAATTTTGGTGCTCATGCCTCAGCCCTCACCGCACCGACGATCTCATCGAACCGCTCCGGGCTGACCCGGCCGTATACCTCCCCGTCGATCGCCAGGGCCGGGGAACAGGCGCAGTTGCCGAGGCAATAAACGGGCTCCAGGGAGAACGCGCCGTCGGCGGTGGTTTCGTGGAAATCGATGCCCAGTTTGGCTTTGGCATGAGCCTCCAGTCCGGCGGAATTCATGGACTGGCAGGACTCGGCGCGGCACAGGTGTATGGTGTGCTTGCCGGGCGGGGTTTCGCGGAAGTAGTGGTAGAAGGTGATGACGCCATGAACCTCGGCGCGGGACAGATTCAAGGCCTTGGCGATGATCGGCACGCTGTCGGGTGGGATGTATCCCTCGGAATCCTGGATCGCGTGCAGAATCGGCAGCAAGGCCCCCGGCTTGTCCTTCAGCCCGTCGATTGCGGCGGCAACCGCATCCTTGTTCCATTCCGGTTGATTCATCGATTTTCTCGTTGGCGTATGCGTTTAGGACGACCATGGACACACCCCGGGGGCTGCCCATCCCAGGCGGGAACCGCCACAACGGCTCCAGGCACTCACGTAGCCCGCGAATATACCACGCTTTCCCGCTCCTTCGCGTGCTGCGACGTCTGGCGGTTAGACCGGGAAATCCGCCAATTCTCGACGGAAACGGTCAAGAATTATCATCCAACTTCGCCGGCCTTGCTGCAAGTGCCGCAATAACCCCATGAACCCAATTGCTGTTCTTCGCGTGATCGGCCAAGACCGGGACCCGCAAGGAAAAAACCGGCATCCGCCGGGCACAAGGAGCCGTCGCACTTGGCGCAACAGTGCATTCACTTGAAGCAACAAGGCAGCCGCCGACTGTTACGATAGCCGCGCGGCGCGGCGCCCGGACAAGACCTGCTTCCGGCCATCCGGCCAGGCTGCTGCTTAGCGTCCACCGGCGACGTTGCGCCAGGCTACGCTGTTAGGCTACCTGCGCTTGCCCAACCTGTTCGGCGGCGCGGCGCAGCACTTCCACACCGGATCCGTCACGGAAGGCGTTTTCGCTCAAGTAGCGCCGCCAGCGGCGACCGCCAGGAACCTGATGGAACAGCCCCAGGATGTGCCGCGACAGGGATTGCAGCCGGGTGCCCTTGGCCAATTCCGCCTCGACATAGGGCAGGAAACGCTCCAGCACTTCAAGGCGACCAGGGATCGGATGATCGTCGCCGTAGATGCGCCGGTCCACCTCCGCCAGCAGATAGGGATCGTGATAAGCCGCCCGCCCGACCATGACCCCGTCGAAATCGGCCAGATGGGCAACGGCATCGTCCAGGGTCAGGATGCCGCCGTTGAGGACGATGGCGAGATGGGGAAAATCCGCCTTCAGCCGGCGGGCCACGTCGTAACGCAGCGGCGGGATGTCGCGGTTCTCCTTGGGCGACAAGCCGCTGAGCCAGGCCTTGCGGGCGTGGATGATGAAGGTTCGGCAACCGGCCTCGGCCACTCGCCCGACGAAATCCGCCAGTTCCTCATAGCTGTCGCGGTGGTCGATGCCGATGCGGGTCTTCACGGTAATCGGCACGGCGACTTCCGACCGCATGGCCAGCACGCAGTGCGCCACCAGCTCCGGTTCGGCCATCAGGCAGGCGCCAAAACGCCCCTTCTGCACCCGGTCGCTGGGACAGCCGACGTTGAGGTTGATCTCGTCATAGCCCAGTTCGGCGCCGATGCGGGCGCACACCGCCAGATCCTCCGGATCGCTGCCCCCCAGTTGCAGGGCGAGCGGATGCTCGGCGGGGTGATAACCCAACAGCCGCTCGCGGTCGCCGTGGATCACCGCCGCGCTGGTAACCATCTCCGTGTATAGCAGCGCGTGGCGGGAAATCAGCCGCAGAAAATAGCGGCAATGCCGATCGGTCCACTCCAACATCGGGGCGACCGCAAATGGTGAGTGATTAAAAACCAGGGGATCGTCTGACATGACAAGCGCTTGAGCGTTTCGAGTCCGCGCGCACGGGTGGATTTCGGCAGGTGTTAGGCAAATATTGTGGTGCAAGTGCTCCAAAAATGCTGCAGGACTGTCCGGGGAGTACCGGTTCCCGAAACCGCAGCGAATCGGACCCATCGACGCCGGCAATACCTCTGACCGGCGCGACCATTCCGTACACTGAACCCTGGTCTCGCCACCCCGAAAGCCATTGACCATTGGCAATCCCGGATAGCCCGCGGGAAGTTCACCTCAATAAGTCATTATTCCCTGCCGGCTTGCTCCATAACCGGAATTTAGGACATAAAAAGCGGAATCCTGGACATATTATTGCGCCGGTGACGAGCGTAGGATGAATTCGGCGCCGAGCCGGCTTTGATACCAGATTGCCGATTGGTAGCGAAGGTGCGGCTGGACTGCACCATAGGGCTTGGCGCGGTACTTAAAACAACCCAGTCAAAAAAGAAGGAGCGCCCCATGCACCGTCCACAATGCACGCTATGCAAAACCCTGCTGCTTTCCGCAGCCCTGGGCTATGCCAGCCTATTCCTGTTTGCCGCCGAAGCTCGGGCGGTATCGGTATCCGTCAATAATTTCCGGGGCGACTGGAATGCCGCCACGTATTATCGCGCCGGAGACGTGGTCGGTTACCTGAAGCAAAGCTATATCGCCCAAACCGGCAACCGCGGTCAGACGCCGGCGGCCGGGTCCACGGTTTGGTATCTGCTGGCGGCGCAGGGGCCGCAGGGCGCTGCCGGCACGAACGGTATCAATGGCAAGGACGGCATCAATGGCACCAACGGCAAGGACGGCATCAACGGTACCAATGGCATCGACGGAAAGGATGGCGCTCAGGGCCCCAAAGGCGATACCGGCCCCAAGCCGGTGTATGCCTACAGCCTAGTGGTGGGGCAAAACCCGGCGGCCGGCGACGGCACCGGCCGCGTGCTGGCGGCGCCGGATTACACCACCATCACCGACGCCCTCAACGCGATACCGGCAAACCTTTACGACGCCACCGCCGGCACCTGCAGCGCCCGCTACCTGGTGAAGGTGCTGCCCGGGGTTTACCCGGAATCCGTGGCGATGAAAGCGTGCGTGGACCTGGAAGGTTCGGGCGAGGCGAATACGCGGATTACTTATACCAACGGCAAGGCAGCAACGCTTGCTGGCGCCCCCGAATCGGAGGTTCGTTACCTAACGGTGGAAAACATTACTGTCTCCGCTCTGGCTCAAGTAACAGTGGCAGTTCAATATGACGACAACACGTTCAAATTGAGCCACGTTACGGTAACGGGGAAGAACGACTACCCAAATGGCACGTTTAATTATGGTGTCAGAGGCGCAGGAGGTGCGCTAAGCGACGTCACAGTGAATTTAGCCGGGCAGTCGTCTTGC
This sequence comes from Methylococcaceae bacterium, assembly GCA_012026715.1. Classification (GTDB taxonomy): domain Bacteria; phylum Pseudomonadota; class Gammaproteobacteria; order Methylococcales; family Methylococcaceae; genus VEPB01. Next base: position 10,492 of record VEPB01000474.1, read on the forward strand.
TATGGAGTGACTGTACTTGGTGCAGGCGAGCTTTCTCTGGAGGGGGTGACGGTAAACGTAACCTGTCAAGTCGACGCAGTTGCACTAAGAGCAATTGGAAGCGCGCAAGCGAAGGTCACGAACTCCAGCCTGCATGGCGCTAACGAAAGTATGGGGGCGCACGATAACAGCTATGTCCGTATCGCTCACAGCGAACTCGACGGGCCGGTGTTCATCGATACTGCCAATGGCGCCAGTGCCGTCTGCGCCGGCTCCTACGACGGCAATTTCCAGCCGCTGACGCTGCGGGGTTGCCTGTCACCCAATGCCCTTCCGTGAGCCCTGCATGGAATCGGGGATCGCCCGGTCCTCGATTCCACCGCACCACTCTTCACACCACAAGAAACCCTCGGCAATCACCAAAAAGATGCCGGGGAACCTTGGGTGGCGGGCCAGACCGTCAATCTGTGGACCTCGCCGTCGGAAGCCCAGCGGTCCCTGCCGAGCAGCAGCGGCGGGTCCGCCAAGTTCGGCAATTTGCAGCCGAAGACCTATACGATCTGCGAAATTCCGACGTCGCGCTGGGTCGTCACCACGCCGCCGTTACAGGACCCCATTTACGGATCGGCTTGTTACACCGTATTCCCGGCTCCTGGACAAACCACGACGGTGACGTTCTGCAATGCCGGGCACGCTGATCTTAGGCAAGGCAATGGTTTTGACAGCGCAGGGATGCGCCGTCGAAACCGGGTAAACACCTCTCATCGCTGCCCGAGGTTTTCTTGCGCCTTCCGGTTTTCGACCTCTATTGCACCGCTTCAATTCTTTGCGAAAATCACCCGGAACTCGAACTGTCGATCGTTTCGGCGCGAGTGCTTGGGGTAGTTTGAAAACGAGGAGGTCATCGTGGATGCGTTGACGGGCATGGTGGAGGGCTTGAATCTCAAGGCCAAGCTGACTTATTGGGGCGGAGTGTGTGGCGATTGGCTGATGGACCATAACTCCGACCATGAAATCTGGTTCCATCTCGTGAGCAAGGGCGACGGTTGGGTGCACTCGCCCACCTGGGTGCCCCCGCTCAAGCTGTCCGAGAGCGATCTGGTGCTGTTTCTGCCGCACGCGCCGCGTCATGTCATCTCCTATCACCCGGCGCACATTCCCACCGACTTCAGCAATGTGCGGGTGACCACGGTCAACGACGGCGAAACCGGGTTCGTGTGCGGCTCGTTCGAACTGGGCGTTCCCAAGGCCGGCTGGTGGAAGGCGCTGCCGCCGGAAATCGTGATCCGCAAGGCGGATGCCGGCCCGGCGCTGTCAGGGTTGTTGCGGCTGATCAGCGCGGAAGCAGCCGATCCCCGCTTCGGCAGTCACGCGGTGATCGAGCGGCTGTGCGACGCCATCTTCGTGCTGGCGGTGCGCCATTGCATGGAGTTCAAGCTGGCCGATCGCCAGATCTTCCTGGCCCTGCAGGACCCCAAACTGGAACCCGTGCTCACCGCCATCCACCGCGACCCTTGCCACCCCTGGACGCTGGGGTCTCTGTGTGCTCTGTCCAGCCTTTCCAAAACCCGATTGAGCCATCGTTTCGGCGAGTTGCTCGGCTGTTCGCCGATGGAGTATTTGGCCGGTTGGCGCATACAGTTGGCTACCGGCTGGTTAAGGCAGCCGGGAGTGAACCTGGAAGAAGTCGCCGCGCGTTGCGGCTATCAGTCCACCGCCGCGTTCAGCAAGGCCTTCAAACGCGCCAACGGCCATTCGCCGGGCCACTACCGTCGAACCAAAGGTTGCCTGCGTGGGGCTGAATAGGCTACCGCCAGCGGACCCGGACAGCCCTGTAACGATCAACTCCGGTCGCGGCTACCGGTTGCGGTACCGGACGCAGTCCCGGTCGCCTCCTGCAGGCCCGGTATGCCGAGCCGCTGAATGCGCAGCGCGTTATCGCTCTCTTCGTAGCGGGGCAATTTCCCTTCGTACCGCCATAGCCGGTAAGCCAGGGAGGCCGTCAGCACCCGAATCGGATAATCCCGCGGCAGGTTCTGCAGGTAGGGCTGGATGGTGACGAAATCCTTGACGCCGTATTGTTCGACGATGGAGCGCAGCCCGCCGTTCTTGGGGCCGATGTTGTAGGCCAGCAGCCCCAGGAAGAGATCGCCTTTCATCTCCCCCAGATAATGCCGGAAGGTGGCGGCGGCCACATAGGTATTGTGGCGCTGGTTGAGCATGTCCAGATCATCCTGCTGGAGGGTCTTGCGGACCTGTTCCATGGCGATCTTGGGGGCAGCGGTGATCTGGAACAGCCCCTTGCCGCCGTCCTTGCTGTCGCGCGGATAAAAGGAAGATTCGGCGGCGCCGATGCCCACCAAAATCTCACTGTCGACCCCGTAGGCCCGCCCGGCTTCCTCGATCAGGTCGCGATACACCTCGGCCCGCTGGACGATCTTTTCGAGGCTCTTCAAATCGGACCGTCGGTAGTTGGCATAGACCTGATGGGCCACCGTCGCGCGCTCGGCCTCGGCCACCCCACCCACCAGGGTGCGCAGGTTGTTCACATCGCCGCCGAACCGGCTGTCGGAGCTGTACCACAGGGCGCCAGCGGCAATGCCAACCGCCGTCAGGGCCGGCAGCAGCGCCTGATGCCGCAGCATCCAGGGACGCGCGCGGAACCACAGCCACAGAAACAGGGAAAACAACACCGCCAGGACCAGCACGGCAGTGGCAAAGGGGATCAGGTGGGTCCACAAACCGGTTCCGCCGAACCGACTCGCGGCCATGCCGAGCGCCGCCATGGTGGCGATCAGCCCGGCGATCAGCAGCGCCCCCGCCTCTACCGCCCGCAGCAGGGCCAACTGGCGGTGGGTGCGCAGCCATTCCCGCAAGGTCGGCTTGGGCGGCGGCAGCTTTTTCTTGCGCGGCCCTCGCGGCTTGCGTGGCTTTTTGGGTTCCGCCGGGGGCTGGGGATTTTCCAGTTCTTCGGCCATCGCTCAATCCTCCCGAACCGCAGCAGTCATGTTTGGAACCATGCGGCCCACCAACGCTGTCTCCGGCATGCCATCTCCTTGCGGCATGCCGCTCAGCAAGCGTTCCGCCTCATCCACCCGTTGCCGCCACTCGGCGCGAACCCGCGCGATGGCGTCTGCCACTTCGGTCTCGATCAGATCGAGCCCCGCGGCAACGCCGCGACGCAGACCGGTGGCGGCAACCCGTTCGGTGGAAGGTCTCAGCCTGAGATTGAGGAAGTAGGGAAGCAGCCAGGCCATGATGACCAACAGTCCGCTGTGGATGGCGAAATCAAGCCCGAGAAATCCGGCGTGGTTGACGGCGCTGGCGTAGTAGGCACTGACTGCCAGCCAGGATACCCAGCCGATGGCGGCCAGGGGCAGCAAAATCGCGGCGATGCCGGTCAGCCGCAGCAGCAGCCGGTGGAATCCGTTGCCGGGATTGGCCAGGGCCTGGCGCAGCTGCAGTTGGGCCTGGGAATGAAGCAGGCGGCCCGCCCTGGCCTGGCAGTCGTCAAATGCGCCGCGCAACTTGGCGAGTAATGCCGGCGAATCGGCTTCCAGCAACATCCGGTCGATGGCATCCTCCAACTGCATGGCGGCCCAGTCGTCCCACAACAGGCTGGGTGCCGGCGATCCGGAGGGCCTCTCCGGCCGCGCCAAATCGGCGGATTTCTGCAACGGGTTGGCCTCGCTGCGCACATAGTTGCGGGCGATCTCCCGGATCGGCCATTCCAGGCCTTGCTCCAGGGTCGTGCGCGCGGTCGCGAACACCTCGCTCCAACTCCGGTCGAGGCTCTCCCAGGCGCTCGCCGACCCCAGTCGCGCCACCAAACCGCGGGTCAGCGTTGCCAGTTCCCGGCCCTTGAGCATCACGGCCCGGCGTTCCAGCTGTTCGACGACGTGGTGATCCGCCAGCGACTGGATCAGCCCTTCCAGTTCGGCGAAATCATCCGGTTCAGGCTCGCCGTCGCGGCAACAGGTCCGCAGCAGGACGGGCTCGGCAAAGCCGCCTTGCTTGAGCAGGGCGCGGAAGTCCTCCAACTGGTCCGGATGCCCCCGGTCCCACTGATTGATGACGAACAGCCAGGCGTGGCTGCAACCCTGCTCCCGCAGCAGCCGCCAGCCCTTGTCGTCCCGGTAACGCTCCGGACTCACCACATAAATCAGCACGTCGATGTGGGGCAGCCAGCTCAGCACCAGATCCCGGTTGTCGGTGGCGGTGCTGTCGATGTCCGGCATGTCGATCCACAACACCTGGCGACGGCGCTCGTCCCGGTGCAGGGCGGCGCGCACCCGGTCCACCGGAAAGACCTCGGGCAGCTGCCGCAGGTGCAAGGATTCGTGGTGAAAAAGGGATATTTCCCGCGAGGTGGGGCGTTCCACCCCGACCCGGGCGATGGCGTTGCCCGCCAGGCGGTTGAGCAGACTGCTCTTGCCCACCCCGGTACCGCCAAAAAAGGCGGCGACCAGGGGGCGGTGAGTCGCGGCGTCGAACAGTTTTGCCGGAGTACGGTCGCCGAGGTCCAGCAGCGGTGCCACCGCGTCGCCGCTGAGCCAGCCGTCGGCCTCGGCCTCCAGCGCCCAACGCCGCGCCTGGGCCAGCGCCCGCTGAAATTCCGCGTCCGTTGCCGTCATTGCAGCAAGGCGGCGCCCACTTCCAATTCGGCGGGCGCGATCGCGAAGCGAGCACTGCTGCCAGCCATGCGTCTGGGCAGTCGCCGCAAGGGCTCGGCCAGCGCGGCGGCGAGCAGGGCTTCCACCGTCTCCAACTGCCGCTGTTTCAGCTCCTGTTCGGCCCGCCGCAGATAACGGCCGATGACCCCTTCGGTCATCAGCGAAGTGAGCGCCAGGGTGGCGGGGGCGATGATGAAGTCCTGCAGGCCGATGCCGCCGGAATGCAGCGCTACGGCCACCGCGGCGGCATCGGCAGTCAAGCGGGTGGCACGCAGGCCGTTGCGCGCCGCCGGATGCTCCCGCAGCCGCTCCAGCAACGAGCGGGCCGTCGCCTCGATCTCGATCGTGAAATCACGCTGGTAGCGCTCACAGGATTGCGCAAATTCCGGCAACCCGGACGCGCGCAGCATCCGCAGTTCCGCCGCAAGATCCACCCACCAGCCGCGCACCCCGGTTTGTTCGGCGCTGCGCAACAGCGCGATTTCGTTGGCGCGGATCAGGGAGTGGCTAGCGATGCCGGCGAGAATCGCGGCCTCCTGGCCGTCCAACTCGGTCTTGCGCTGGCCGCGCGCCAGCCGGCCCAGTTGGCGAAACGGCCAGGTGACGGCGCGCCGCGCCAGCGCCATGGCATTGCCCACCCCCGGCAGTTCCAGTAACACCAGCAACTCCGCCAGGGCTCGCTGGAAGCTGTGGAAGTGCTGGGGATGGTCTAGATAATCGCGCCGGTACACGGCGACTGCATCATTCAGCACCGCGTCGACCGCGACATTCCAGGACGCTTCCGCCTGGTGCTCGCGGCGTACCGGCGCCAGCCAGTCATCCCAATGACGCCTTGCCAGATCGCGGGCGCCGCCCTCACGCTCGTCCCCCGGCCGGGATGGCCAGACCAACCGCAGGGAATCGATCAGCGCCGCCCGGCTGGAAACCCGGCCCGCGTCCGAACCCCGTCGGTAAGGCAGGCAAACCACCGGCGGCATCGGTCCGGCGCGATGCTCCCGCCATTTTTCCCCCAGGGAACGCAGCAGGACCGCTTCGGTGTCAGGATCGATCTTGTTGAGGCACAGCAAGGTCCGCTGGCGCAGCGGCTCAATCAGTTTCATGGTGTCCCAGACGGTCTGGTCGGCATACTTGTCCTTGCTCATCACCAGAATGACCACATCGGCGAGAGCCACGGTCCGCAGCACCCCCGCGGCATACTCGCGCGCGCTGACCGAATCGAAGTCCGGGGTATCCCAGATCACCGCGCCGGGAAACTCGAAGGCCGGCGCGACCACGTTTTCCAGCGAGTAGCAGCGATAATCGTCGCGCGGCAGCTCCACCAGAGCAAGACGATGATAGCCGTGAAAATAGGCTTGAAGCTCCCCGTCCCCGAAGTCCGGGCCGCCGACCGCGAAACCCTGGGGATGGACGGTATAGCCCGCCAGCGGGCTGACCCGCGCCGCTTCACGGTCCAGCAACAGATTGACCAGGGTGCTCTTGCCAGACTGGGTCGGGCCGATCACCGCCACTTGCAGCGGCAGGCCAGGCTGGCGCGCGCCGGCCTCGGCCCGCTCCAGAAAGGCTTCCGTCAGCCGCAGCGTGGTGAGATTGCGCTCCAGATCGGGCTCAGGCCGCTCCGCCGCCACGGCCTCATGACGCTGCCGCAACAGGCGGACGCAGGCAAGTAGCGGAGCACATTCGAACACGGGCGTATTCCAAGACCGGTCGGGAACAAAGGCGCCGATTGTACACGATGGTGCAGCGGCAGACGGAAGCCGGTCACCCTATTCCTCCCGCCTTCAAGTCGCGCCAAAATAGGCGCCCATCACTCCAAACCGACCGGGACATCTGCCGATGACGACCATACACCACGCCCTGGTACTCAATCTGCATCAGCCGCCAGGCAATCTCGAGCACCTGCTGGCCGAGAACGAGTGGGAAGCCAAGGAAATCCTCTACGCCTACGACCGCATCGCCCGGACCCTGTGGGACTATGCAGATGTGGGCCGAGCCCATATATCGCTGTCCGGCACCCTGCTGGAAACCCTGTCCTCTCCCGAGTTCCAGGCCCGCGTCTACGGTATCGTGGACTGCGGCGCCATGCTGTGGCACTGGCAGAACGAGCGCATCATCGAGGTGCTCGGCACCGGCTATTACCACCCCGTTCTGCCGCTGATCCCGGAAGCCGACCGCGCCGAACACCTGTCGCGCTGGCTCAGCATCGGCAAGCATCTCTTGTGGCGACCTAATTTCAACGGCTTCTGGCCCCCGGAAATGGGGTTTTCGATGGAACTGATCCCCTTGCTGCAGCAGTGCGGCTACCGCTATGTCATCGTCGACAGCGACCACATCGAGCCGGTCACGCCCATGCGCTGGGAAGAACTGCGCTACCGTCCCCACATCGCCCGCTACGGCGATGCCGAGATCATCGTCATCGTGCGCGACCGGGATTTGTCCGACGCCCAGGAGGCCGGCATGGAGTTCGGCTGGTTCGCCAACGAACTGGCCGAACGGACCAAGTGGTGCGACTTCCCGCCACTGGTGACCACCTGCACCGACGGCGAGAACGGCGGCTGGTTCCGTAACACCACCGCCGGTTCCAACTTCTGGTCCTGCTTCTACCGGGAACTGATGGAAAGCGCCCGCAACGACGGCGATGTGCAACCCACCTTCATCACCGATTATCTGCGGACCTACGGCGCCCATGGCGAGGTGACGGTGCGCACCGGCGCCTGGAATACCGGATGGCACCACGGCCGCGATTTCCTGCAATGGACTGGCTCGGAGGCCCAGAAGGAGGCCCTGGCCCGAGTGCAGACGGTCAGTGCCGCGGTCCGTGCGGCCCTCGAGCGGGCCGCCGCCGCGGAAACGGTGGACGTCGACGCCGGCGAGCGCCTCGACCAGGCGCACTGGCTACTATTGCGCGCCGAAACCAGCTGTAATTTTTACTGGGGCGAGGACTGGGTTCATCGCTGCCACGCCGACCTGGACGCCGCCGAGGCTGCCTTGCGCTCCAATACCGAGAGTTGCGGGCCCTAATGGAACCCCTGCGCGAAATGCTGCCGGTGACCGCAGGGATACGGCTGAAACACTGCGGCGACCAGGCTGTCCGCCCCTCAACTCTCTTGCCGAAGTGCCGCCCTTCGGCCAGCACGGTGGATCAATTTCCATAGGACCGCTTGCCTGCGAACCAGGTTTCAACCTACAGACGGCAGGGAATTGGACGTGCCCGAGCGTGCGGTTATCGGGCTGGCTGGCAAGGCGCGACCAGCGCTAAGGCCGCCCCTCTGCAAGGAAGGGTCGCGACTGAAGCGGCCGTTTGCGATAGGAGGAGCACCGCTGCCAGGCAGACCGGAAACCGTGCTATCCGGCACCCGGTGTCGGATTTTTATACGTCTCACACCTCATACACGCCACCTGAGCCCATGCGACTGGATTCCAGCCCCCACCGGGCATTCAGTCGCGCCACCAAAATCGCTATGTTATTTATCTTGCAAGTATTTTTCAAAATAACCCGAATTTTTCAGCGTGGCGACTCCAATTAGGCTGCACTCGAAACGATCACCATAGCGCAGATTCGCGACACTCTCCTGGCAACCATTCTCAATGCTGGATCAATCGTTGCCCATTGGTTTCAATACCACATGTAAAGGGCACTTTACATACCTCCCACGTTCTCTCCGCAACCCTCTGCATCCTGTCCATCCGGCGTCGCCCCTCTCCTTGAAGTCCTCTGTTTGCCCCCCCTGCTTTTCCAAACGTTCTGTCGACCTATCAGATAGTTACCATCACATCGCGTCAAGCCTGGCATGAATGCTGCGTTAGCGCATGGGGCTGCGAAATATCGGCCCGAACCGGGCTGACAGCCCTCCGGAAGAGTCGGACTCTGCGCCGCATCGCAAACGAATCCGAGAGCGCATCACCAGACTCCCGGATCGACTCAAAGCAGCCAGCAGCACCAGAGGATTAACCATGCACAACAAGAAAACATCAAGTCAGGATATTGCGAGACCGAGATTCCGATGGCTACCGGCGATGGGTTCGTCGGGACTCGTCCGTTTCCTGTCGGATCCGGCAAACTTCCTCGGCTCCGGCCGGCTTCGCCCGTTATTCCCCGGCATCGAAGGCTCCCGCGCCAGTTGGACCCTAGCCGTGGCGGGCTCTCTCGCCACCTTCCTCCCCGCGTCGGCACCGCGCTACCTGCGCGAATAGCCGCCTTCCTTCGTCCACGGCGCCAGCGGCGAACGCGATGACCCGACCGGGGCTTCGCTTCGCCACCGCAAGACGAACACCCGCCTCGAACCACATCGGCAAGGCCACCCCTTGATGGGGTTCGGCTTGCTTGCCGCGCGGCCGGCCGCCCTTCGCCTTGCCTTAACTCCCTGGCCTGCTGCGCCCTCATCGTCAAGGGACCGGCCGGGACACAGATGTTCGGACTAACCAGAAACGTGGAGTCACCATGAAACCCGCCCCATACCGCTTAACCGTCGTAGCCGCAGCCATGAGCGCTGCCATGGCACCCGTTGTAGTCGCCGGACCGGGCACGGTCACCGACGCTACCGGCACCTACCAGACCTACTTTGCCAACAGCCCGCTGCTGACCAAGTTCATCGACAGCCTGCCGGGCCTCACCCCTGCCGGCATCAACAACCTTAAACAGTATCTGCCGGTGGCGGCGATGGACACCGCCAGCTACCCGGGTTCCGACTATATGGAAATGGCGGTGGTGGACTATCGGGAACACATGCATAGTGAATTGCCTGCCGGCGGAACCCTACTGCGCGGCTATGTCCAGATCGACCGCAGCGCGACCGACGCCGGAACCCCCGGCACCGCATCCACCAGCCCCCTTGCCTTGCGCTATCCGGACGGCAATCCCATCTGGATCGCCAAGGAAGTCGGCATGGTGAACGGGCGCTGGGATCACACTCTGGCGAAAGACGCCAATGGCCAGACCATCCTGGTCCACGCCGTTGCCGTGGACAAACCCCATTACCTGGGGCCCATCATCCTGGCCGCGAAGGACCGCGCCACCCGCGTCAAGTTCGACAATCTGCTGAAAGCCGGAGCGGCCGTGACCACCACCGTCAACGGCAAGACGACCCTGACAGGTCCCCGCAACGGCGATCTCTTCATTCCCACCGACCACACCCTGGCCGGCACCGATTTCGTTCCGGCACCGGGCGGCGGCTACAGCACCACGTTGTTCCGCGAGAACCGCGCCGAGTTGCACCTGCACGGCGGCAGCACCCCCTGGATCAGCGACGGCACGCCCCACCAGTACATCATGCCGGCCCAGGATGAGCTGTTGTTCAAGAAAAACGTCGCCAACGGCGGCTTGGGCCTGCCCGACTACGCCCGCGGCTCCAGCACCGTCAACGTGCCGGACATGCCCGATCCCGGCCCCGGCAGCACCACTTACTACTGGACCAACGCCGACAGTGGCCGGTTGATGATGTATCACGACCACACCTCCGGCACCACCCGGCTCAATGCCTACGTGGGCGAGGCGGCCGGCTATCTGATCCATGACGCCGCCGAGAACGGCCTGATGCAGCAGGTGTTGGGAACCAACGATTACATCGCCGCCGAAGGCATTCCCCTGGTGATCCAGGACAAGAGCTTCGTGCCCGCCGACATCGGCACCCAAGATGCCCTGTGGGACCAGAATGCCTGGGGCCAGCCCGGCGACCTGTGGTTTCCCCATGTCTACGAACCGGCCACTTTCGCCGCCGGCACCCCCAATCCCGCCGGCCGCTGGGACTTGGGCGTATCGACCTGGCCTCCGGTCAACCTGCCAGCCGGCCTGAAACTGCCGGCTGGCGGTTACGGCGATGCCACCCACGTTCCGGAAGCCTTCATGGACACCGCGCTGGTGAACGGCACCGCCTATCCCTACCTGACGGTCGAACCCAAGGCC
>VEPB01000115.1 GCA_012026715.1 Methylococcaceae bacterium
AATCCGAACCGGCGATTCCATTGCCGCCCATCCCCGGAGCGACCGATGGGCTACCGTCCGCTGCGGTGACGGAGCCGGCTCCGACTGCAGCCTTTACCCTGGCGGAACCCGGCAATCCCCTGTCGGCGCAAGCATTGAACCCGCCGCAATCGCTAACTCAGCCCGCCGGTCCTCCAGAAACACCGTCACCAGCCGCAGCACCGCCCAAACAGTCGGAAACGGCGGCGGCCAGCGCGCCGCCTCCCCCCAAACCGCTGATAGACCGGCTCGCCGAACTCCCCACCGATGCCGTCTGGGGCAGCCGGACCCTGGCAGCCCTTTGGGGCGTGGCCCTGGAACCCGGAGGCGAGCAATGCCAGACCATCAAGCCCCTCGGGTTGCGCTGTCTGAATTTCGAAGGCGATTGGCAAACCCTGCTGACGCTCGACCACCCTGCCCTGCTCGAACTGAACCTGCCTGACCGGACCATCCGCCTGGTTCCCTTGGTGCGACTGGATCATGCGCAGCCGGTGCTGGATCTGGCGGGCAGTCAGGTCGTCGTGCCTCTCGATGATTTGCTACCCCTGTGGCGCGGCAAAGCCCAATTGGTGTGGCACCCGCCGAGCGGCTACTCGGGTTCCATGCAACTGGGTGAACGCGGCCCCGACGTGCGCTGGTTGCGGGAAAAACTGGCAGCACCCGTCAAAGCCGGCCAGGAAGACCGCTACGACGCCCAGCTCCAGAACCGGGTTATCGTGTTCCAGCAACGCCACGGCCTGCAACAGGACGGCAGCGCCGGTCCGCTGACCCTGATCACGCTCATGGCGCCGCTCGCGGCGGGTGGCCCAAGACTTGGATCGACGGCGAATTCGCCGCAAAATTAACCCATGTCCTACATCCTCGAAGCCCTGCGCAAGTCGGAACGGGAACGCCAGCTCAAACAGGCCCCGTCGCTGACCGCCGCGGTCACCGCCGAAGCGTCGCAGCCGTCCCGGAGCTGGCTGCCGTGGGCGATGGTGGCCGCCTTGGTGTTGCTCAACGGCGCCGCGTTGGCCGTTTTTCTATTGAGCAGTCGCGGCGCTCCCGGTCCGGCGGGGGAAAAGCCTCTCCAAGCGGAGATCGCAAGGCAAGCGACCCCCGCGCCCGTACCGCCGCCAGCCTTGGTCCCGGCCAGACCGCAACCGGCCAGCCCCGCCGTCGCGCTCATTCCCTCCCCGCCTCCGGCCGTTCCAACGGCTCCCGCGGAGCCCGCGGTCGCGGAAGCGCCGACGACCGAGGAGCGGCCCGCCCCGCTCCACCCTGCGGCGACACCGCGCCTTGCCGACAAACCCCAAAGGCTCCGCCCCGTGCCGGCAAAGCCGGCCGCGCCAACAGAAACCGGCGATCCGGAACCGGCCGAAGACAAGCCGGCCTACCGTATCAATGTGTTGGCCTACAGTTCGGACCCGAAAGACCGGTTCGCGGTCATCAACATGAGCCGCTATGTCATCGGCGACCGCTTGCCCGACGGTGCCGTGGTGGATGGGATCCAGGCCGATGGCGTGATCCTGGTGCGCGGCGGCAAACGGCTCCGCATCGCTCACTGACGGCCGCCCTGCAGCTTGTGGCTGCGAACCCTGCCCATCACGCCGCCGATTTGGCGCGCCGTTCCAGCATGTCCTGGAACTGAGCCAGCGGCACCGGCGGACTGAACAGATAGCCCTGAAACATGACGCAGCCGTGCAGCATCAGGAACTCGAAATGCTGCCGGGTTTCCACGCCCTCCGCCACCGTCAGCAAGCCCATGCCCTCGGCCAGCGCCAGCGTCGCGCGAACGATGGCCTGACTGTTCCGGTCGACATCGACGGAACGGACGAACGACTGATCGATCTTCAGAACGTCGAGGGGAAACTGGCGCAGATAGGCAAGGGACGAATAGCCGGTGCCGAAATCGTCCATGGCCAGGGACACCCCCAGCTTCTTCAGTTCCGTCAAGCGCGCAATCGCCTGCTCGGCCCCCACCATGGAAATCGACTCGGTGATTTCCAGCTCGATCGCCCCCGGGTCCACCCCGGTGCCACGAAGAATCCGGGCAATCCGATCGACCACGTCGGATCGACGGAACTGCACCGCGGACAGGTTGACGGCAATCTTCGGTGGCCGCAGTCCCTGCTCATTCCAGGCCAGCACCTGGTTGCAGACGGTTTCCAGCACCCACTCTCCCAGCGGCACGATGAGACCGGTCTCTTCCGCCAGAGGTATGAATCGATTGGGTGGCACCCGGCCAAACACCGGGCTCTCCCAGCGAAGCAGCGCCTCCGCGCCGATCAGGTCGCCATCGGCATCGACCTTGGGCTGATAGTGCAACTCGAACTCCTGTGATTCCAGGGCTCTGCGCAACTCGTGCTCGAGCTTCACGGTTTCGAGGGCGCTGGCGTTGAATTCCGGGGAGTAAAACTGGAAATTGCCGCGACCTTCGGCTTTGGCGCGATACATGGCGGCATCGGCGTTTTTCAGCAGGTTTTCCAGGTCCTCGGCGTCGTCGGGAAAGAGGGCGATGCCGATGCTAGCCGACACCCCGATGATGTGGCCATCCACCACGAACGATTGATCCAGGGCATTCAGCAGCTTTTCCGCCACGCCGCACAACCGGGCGGTGAGTTCATGATCCCTGGGAAGATCGGCGACCACGATAACGAACTCATCGCCACCCAGCCGCACCACCATGTCGGTTTCCTGCACCTGCCCGGCGAGGCTGCGGGCAACTTGGGCCAGCAAGGCGGCGCCGGCGCTGTGGCCGAGGGAGTCGTTGACGTTCTTGAAGCGGTCCAGGTCGATGAACATGACGGCAGCCACGGTCCCTTCACGCCGCGCATGGACCAGTTGACGGGCGAGGTAATCCCGCAGGACCAGGCGATTGGCCAGCCCGGTCAGGGCATCGTAGTGGGCTTGCCGATACAGCTTTTCTTCCCAGGCTGCATTGGACAGCGCCACCGCAATGCGGTCGCGAAAATTCAGCGCGCAGCTGACCGCTTCGTCGGTGCAGCCCGGCCCGTGGCGATACCCCACCACCATCAGCGCCGCCAGCTGCCGTTCCAGCCAGATCGGCAGCGCCAGAATTTTCTCGCTCCCGGCGAAGCCTTGGGCCGCGATGGGGGCTGGCAAATCGGCCGCGGAT
>VEPB01000574.1 GCA_012026715.1 Methylococcaceae bacterium
AGATTGGTAGGCATCAGCGAGATCGCGTCAAACCCGTATTGGCGTCGGTAGGCCTGGCACATCTTGATGCCGGCGATCTTGGCGATGGCATACCACTCATTGGTCGGCTCGAGGGCTCCGGTCAGCAGGCAGTCCTCGCGCATGGGCTGCGGCGCCAGCTTGGGATAGATGCAGGAAGAGCCCAGGAACACGAACTTGCGAACGCCATGGCGCCAGGCCTGGTGGATCAGGTTGTCCTGGATCGTCAAATTCTCCCGGATGAATTCGGCGGGGTAGCTGTTATTGGCGTGGATGCCGCCCACCTTGGCGGCTCCATCGATCACCACCTCGGGGCGATTCTCGGCGAAGAAAGCCGCAACGGCCTGAGCGTCGATCAAGTCCAATTCCCGCCGGCTGCGCAACAGCAGATTGCGGTAGCCGCACTCGGTCAGCCTGCGCACCACGGCCGAGCCCGCCAGCCCCATGTGGCCGGCGACGAAGATTCTCGCGTCTTTCTGCATCGCTCGTCTTTACGTTGTTACGAAACCCGAGGTCGCGGGCATTCGGCGTGTTCACCGGCCCCACCTGATTGGAGCGCGTATTTCACCACGAATGGCGTTGCAGGCCTACTGGCCGGAATGCCGCCGGCTCACCCCAGATAGCCCTCATGCTCCAGTTTGAGAACGATGGTCTGAACTGCAGCGTCGACGCCATTGCGGGAGGTATCGATGGCCAGCTCCGGCGTTTCCGGGGTTTCATAAGGATCGGACACCCCGGTGAATTCGGGGATCAGGCCGGCGCGTGCCTTGGCATAAAGCCCCTTGCGGTCACGCCGCTCACAGACGTCGATCGGAGTCGAGACGTGCACCTCGATGAATCCGCCCCATTGGGCGATCATCGCGCGCACATCGGCGCGGGTGTTGCGGTAGGGCGCAATGGGCGCGCAAATGGCGATGCCGCCGTGCTTGGTGATTTCGCTGGCGACGAAGCCGATGCGGCGGATATTGATGTCGCGGTGCTCGCGGGAAAAGCCCAGTTCCGACGACAAATGCTTGCGCACCACGTCCCCGTCCAGCAGGGTCACCCGGCGTCCGCCCAGTTCCACCAGTTTGACCGCCAGGGCCTTGGCCAGGGTGGACTTGCCGGCGCCGGACAAACCGGTGAAGAACACCGTGAAGCCCTGGCGACTGCGCGGCGGAAAGCAGCGACTCAGCTCCGCCAGCACCTCCGGGTAGCTGGCCCAGTCGGGGATGCGAATGCCATGGGTCAACCGGCGATTCAGCTCCTCGCTGCGCAGCACCGGACGACAGGGGGCATCGCGGCAATCCTGAGGGGCGACGTACTGGTCGGTTTCCTCCCGGTACACCAGTCGCGGGAACGGAATCAGGGCGACGCCCGCTGCCGCCACCAGCCGATGCCACGACGTGTCGCGGCCGGCATCATCCAGCAAATCCGCGATATCCTGACCGCGGCGTCGTTCGCCGGCGATCCGGCTGTCGCCGCCCACCGCCAAGAGCCCGCAGCCATAGTTGCGCGCCACGATGGCACTCAGTCCAACCTCTCTCGGACCGCCCGGCTGGCTCATGCCGGGGCTCAGCGCCAGCAGACTGGTGGCGGCAGGGAACCGGGGCATCAGCGCCTGGCACGCTCGCACCAGCGGGATGTGGCCGTGATCCAGCACCGGGTCGGAACCGGCGCCGGCGTGGATCAACACATTGGCTTCGTAAGCGACGGCGGTCTGCAGGATGAAATCCCGATGCAGCCGGTGCATGGGCTGGGCCGGCTGATAGGCCAGGACCCGTCGCCAGCCACGCCGGGCGAACTGATCGCGCAGTTCGCCCGGCGTATGCCGCAGCTCGGGGAAATCGTGGCGTGGCGGCAGCGCCAGGCCTTCCACCGGTCCCGCGACATACCAGCTACCGGGATGCGCCGGACCCAGCGGAAATCCGCTCGCATCAACCCGCGCCCGCTCGGCATCCGGATCCGCCGGCCAGACCTCGGAAACCTGGAGGACCGCCGGCATGAATCCTTCGGCATCGCGTAAGGCGACAGTCTGTCCGGGAACAAGCTTGGCCGCCAACGACTCCGGCACGGTCAGCGCCACGGGAAACGGCCAGGGCGTCCCATCGGCCAGGGTTAGCCGGCCCTGCACCGCCTCCAGATCGGCCCGCCCCATGAAACCGGTCAGCGGCGAATACGCTCCGGTCAGCAACAATTCCAGCTGGCAGATCTGCGGAGATGGAAGATCTAGCGAGGGATAGGTCAGCGCCTCGCGGCGGATTTCTGCGGCCCGCTCAGGGCCGACCAGAAGGCTCTTCAGGATTCCGCCGTAGGGGGTAATCAAGGCATCCATAACAGTGGCGTGGGAAGGGTTGGTCGAACTGCCCCTTCCCCGGCGAAAGCGTGAGATGGGAGAACTGGGCAGAAGATCAGGCGTAAAAGCCTCCGGTTCACGGCGCCAAATTGTACCGGGCTGCGCGTGGCTTTTGCGACCGATCAAGCCGAGCTCGGCAAATCCAGGTCGGACCGCGCAACCCTCCAAACGCCGGAGCGGCTTAAGATTCGGGGAACGGCACGCGGCCGAATCGGTTTATCATGCCAGGATTCCCTTGAGGACATGCCTTATGAGCCAGAATCGCCGCTATACCCTGACCATCTCCTGCCCCGACCGCGCCGGCATCATCGCGGCGGTTAGCGGCTTCATCGCCCAGCATGGCGGCTACATCGTCGAGGCCAGCTATCACACCGACCAGGACGAGCAGCGCTTCTTCATGCGCCAGGAAATTCGCGCCGATTCCCTGCCCTTCGACGGCGCCGAACTGAGCCGCCGCTTCATACCGTTGGCAGAGCAGTTCGCCATGGAATGGCGATTGTCGGATTCCGCCTGCCGCAAGCAGGTGGTGATCCTGGTCAGCAAGCAGGACCACTGCCTGGACGACTTGCTGCACCGCTGGCGCAGCGGCGAACTGGCGGTGGACATTCCCTGCGTCATCTCCAACCATGACGACCTGCGCCAATTCGTGGAGTGGCACGGCATTCCCTACCATCGGGTGGACATGCAGGACAAAGCGGTGGCCTTCGCAGCGATCAGCCGGCTTTTCGAACAACATTGCGCCGACACCATGGTTTTGGCGCGCTACATGCAAATCCTGCCGCCGGATCTGTGCCGCCGCTTTCCCGGCCGCATCATCAACATCCACCACAGCTTCCTGCCCTCCTTCGTCGGCGCCAAGCCCTACCATCAGGCCTACCGCCGCGGGGTCAAGCTGATCGGCGCCACCTGCCACTACGTCACGGAAGAGTTGGATGCCGGGCCCATCATCGAGCAGGACACGGTCCGCATCGACCACGGCGATACCGTGGATGACCTGGTACGCTACGGCCGCGACATCGAAAAAACCGTGCTGTCCCGCGGCCTCCGTTACCACGTGGAAGACCGGGTGCTGATCTGCGGCAACAAGACCATCGTGTTTCGCTGAAGCGTTTCAAGATCGCCTTTAAGGCGAGCGATCCAGACCAAGCTGGGTGCGCCTTGTGGAAACCCGTCGAAGATTGCGCTCGTCGTGCTCGCGATGCGCGCGCCCGGAATCAGGAACATAAGATCTTCAGGACGAATCGCCCGGCCGTGGCGGCAGGATCCTCCCAAGCGCGCCGCAACACCAGGCCGATCTGGAAAGCACCGCTTCCGACAGGACGCCAACGGAATCGTCGCGTCCCCGCGGCGCCGACACCGCCACCGGAGGGAAAATAGTCATCGGCCTCCAGGCGCATACCCTCACACGACGCCACCGTCCAACGGTATCCGGTGGTCGGATTTTCCGGCAATCGAATGACGACACCCTGACCTTGTGCCAGGGTTATGATTTGGCCGTTGGCTTGTGCATCGACTTCGATGAAGTTGGACATGAGGCTACAGGAGGGTTCATGGGCACAGGGCGGGCCGAGGCCCGCCCTGTCTTATGCCGGCGCTACCAGACGTAGAGTTGACTGATGCTTCCGTCATCTCCCTCGTAGAGACTGGTCGTCGAACCCAGCTGATAGGCATGAGCCGCCAGCATGTTCATCGCGACCAGTCCGCTCTCGGAACCGCCCGACAACTTGCGCCAACCCGCGTCGTCGAGATAGACCCAGGCATTGCGGTCCTGGTTGATGCTCCAGAGCCCGACGACATGCACATTGCTATGCCAAGCCGCCGCCGCGGCCCCCGCCCGGCCGGCTCCAGGCCGCAGGGAAGGCGCCTGCTGCGAAGC
>VEPB01000108.1 GCA_012026715.1 Methylococcaceae bacterium
CCTGCCCAAGTTCGACAAACTGCCGCCCCAACCCTGAGGACCGAAGCTTACGGATGGAAACCTATCTGAACCTAGCCGAATTCAAACGGGCCCTCCATGAAGGCAAGGGGCGGGCCGTAGTGCACGCGATGCACCACGGCATCGAGGACCGGCTGGATCTGGTCCGCGATGCCTGCATCCATAGCCAAGCTTACGACCCTCAGTGCGAGGATTCCCGTGAGAAATGGCTTATGTCCATGATTTCCCGGTCTCCCAGCTACCCCGACATTCGAACCGCCATTTTCGGCGAATTGGCAACATCGACCGATACCGCCGATTTGGATCAACTTTTCCGTCTCGCCAAGGAAATGGCCCTTGAGGGAGATCCTGAAGCCAATCGAAGATTGGAAGGCCGAGCACTTGCCATCGCAGCAAAGGAACTGAGAGACGACTGGCTGGGGACGAGCGAGTGGATCGAACTGGACGGCGAGCGGGCCGTGTTGGAACTGGCGAGAATTTATGGACAGCGCCTGCTGGCCGATCCGGGCGATTTTGTGAATGACGGGCTAATCACAAGCGAGCCCGAGGCGCAGGCATACAAGGAATTCCTGGTCCAGGCAGCGGACGATGACCCTGCCATTAAAGTCTACCGCGATCACCTAGCATCCAAGGGCCTCCTTGCTCCCCCTACTCCTCAGCTCAGTGGGGAAGAGCTCAAAGCCAAACGACGGCAACTGGTTCGGGCACAATACAAGCTCGAACGAATCCTGGAGGATGCGGCGAACGAAATTGGGCAAATTCCCGGCCGCTATGCGACTTTTGGGCAATACGCCACGGCCGAGGAATTGGAGCGGATTTTCCATCGACTGCTATCCGAGCAACACGAGCCGACTCTTGTACGCCTGCTTTGGGTCTTTCGACGAGCTCCGCTCCCGCAACTGGACCCGGCCTTTTTTGACTGGGCCAACTCGCAGTCGGAGCCATTGCGCGCCGCAGCCATCACCGCACTGTCCCGAGCCCGAGACGAGAAAATCCATCAACTCGCCCTTGAAAAGGTCGCATCCCATGCCTTGGTCGAAGCGGATAACGAGGCGCTGGGGCTATTCCTCAACAATTACCGCGCCGGGGACGCCGATGCCATCATCGACGCTCTACGATCAATCGCGCCCAACGAAGACGACGCGCATAGTCTGGGCTTGAGTGTCCTGGAACTGGCGAAAAAACATCAGGACCCCGCCCTGGGCGGGGCGTTGATGTGGACTTACGAAAACACCCCATGCAGCACCTGCCGGGGATCAGCCATCGAGCAACTGGACCGTGTCGGACAACTCACCGAATCGCTGGCGGCCGAATGCCGGTTCGATGCCGATGAGCGCGCTAGGGACGTCGCCAACCGCTGGCTGAAGGATCATCCCGCAGAATAGGGGTGGAATGCGCCGGTCAATTTGGCATTTCACATCTTTGCGTCAGAGATAAATCGCCGAGTCGATGAATTGGCCCCGTCAGCAGCGCTCCGTCACGTACACAAATGGGGCGTCACTGACAACCCGAGCCGCCGCAGCCCGCCAACGCAACAGAATGGTCAGGGCAATCCCCTTAACCTCGACCGGCCGCCACGCCGTCAGGCAGAATCTTCATCCACCAATTCAGGCAAGGCTCTGCGCACCGGACCGTGGCTACCCCACATCACCCGCTCCCCACCCAACCAGCCACCGCCGGCGACGGGGAATTCCGGGCGGAATTCCGCTTCTACGAGGAACTGCACGACTTCCTCAAGCCGGAGCGGCGCAAGCGCAGCCTGGTGTTCGCCTTCAACGGCCAACCGGGCGTCAAGGACCCCATCGAGGCGCTCGGGGTGCCGCATACGGAGGTGGAGCTGATCGTGGTGAACGGGGAATCGGTGGATTTCGGCTACCGGTTGCAGGACGGCGACCGGGTGGCGGTCTACCCCGTGTTCGAGAGCTTCAACGTAACGCCGTTGGTGAAGCTGCGCGACAAGCCGCTGCGACGCACCGCCTTCGTGCTGGACGTGAACCTGGGGAAGCTGGCTCGGCGACTGCGGCTGCTGGGCTTCGATTCGCTCTACGACAACCGTTACCGGGACGATGAGATCGCCGACATTTCCGCCCAGCAGCATCGGATCGTGCTGACCCGCGACCGCCGGCTGCTGTTCGCCC
>VEPB01000125.1 GCA_012026715.1 Methylococcaceae bacterium
AGCCCAGCCTTCAGACTGGCCTCGATGAACATGTCGAGATCTCCGTCCAGCACCGGCTGGGGATTGCGGGTTTCCACCTCGGTGCGCAGATCCTTGATGCGGGAATCGTCCAGCACATAGGAGCGGATCTGGCTGCCCCAGCCGATGTCGGACTTGGTGTCTTCCAACGCCTGCTGGGCCGCGTTGCGCTTGAGCATCTCCAGCTCGTACAGCTTGGATTTCAGCTGCTTCATCGCGGTATCCCGGTTCTTGTGCTGGGAGCGGTCGCTCTGGCACTGCACCACGGTGTTGGTCGGGATATGGGTGATGCGCACCGCCGACTCGGTCCGGTTGACGTGCTGGCCGCCGGCGCCGCTGGCGCGGTAGACGTCGACCCGCAAGTCCGCGGGATTGATCTCGATGTTGACGTCGTCGTCCACTTCAGGCGAGACGAACACCGAGGAAAACGAGGTGTGGCGCCGGTTGCCGGAATCAAAGGGGGATTTGCGCACCAGCCGGTGCACCCCGGTCTCGGTACGCAGCCAGCCGAAGGCGTAATCGCCGTCGAACTTGACGGTGGCGCTCTTGATGCCGGCGACTTCACCGGGGGAGGCTTCCATCAGCTCCACCTTGAAGCCGCGCCGCTCGCCCCAGCGCAAGTACATGCGCAGCAACATCTCGGCCCAGTCCTGGGCCTCGGTGCCACCGGAACCGGCCTGAATGTCGAGGAAGGCGTTGTTGGGGTCCATCTCACCGGAAAACATGCGGCGGAACTCCAGGGCGGCGATGTCCTTCTCGAAGTTGTCCAGGTCGGCAGCGACGGTTTCCACGGTGGCCTCGTCGTCTTCCTCCACCGCCATCGCCAACAGCTCTTCGGCGGCGCCGACGCCCCGGTCCATGCGGACCAGGGTGTTGACCACCTGTTCCAGCTGGCCGCGCTCCTTGCCCAGGGCCTGGGCGCGCTCCGGTTTGTCCCAGATCTTGGGGTCTTCCAGTTCGCGCAGGACTTCGGTCAGACGCTCCTGTTTGGTTTCGAAGTCAAAGATACCCCCTAAGGCTCTCGCTGCGAGCCTTCAAGTCTTTGATCTGGTTGTAGAGGGGATTGAGCTCTCGCATAGCCTTTTGTTTTGCCTGCTAAAAAAGCCAAGCATGTTACACCAGATGAGGTCTTGCGGAAATGTTGTCGGGAAACGCGCCGTTTCCCGCTCGCCGGCCACCTGCTATCCTCGCCGGCCAAATCCGGCCGATCCCAGCGGCCCGCGGACCCCACCGCCACAACCCGGAGCTCAGCATGCACCGCATCCACCTCGATTCCCTCAATAGCCGTTTCGGCCGCCCCGGCCAATTGGCGTTCAAGACCGAACCCGGCAGCGTGGCGGTGGCCGAGATCGACAATGAATTGGGTTCGGCCCGCATCGCCCTGCAAGGAGCGCAGTTGCTGACCTGGACCCCGCGCGGGGAAAAGCCGGTGGTCTGGCTGTCACCCCACGGCAAGCTGGTCCCGGGTAAATCGGCGCGGGGCGGCGTGCCAGTCTGCTGGCCCTGGTTCGGTCCACACCCTGCAGGCGGCGATTTCCCCAGTCACGGTTTTGCACGCACCGCCCCCTGGGAAGTGCTGGATACCGAATTCCATCCCGATGGCAGCACGGAACTGACCTTTAGCCTGCTGCGCAGCGATACCGACTCTGCCCTGTGGCCCCATTCGACGCCACTGACACTGCGAGTCCGTATTGGCAGCTGCCTCTCCATGGAACTGCGCACCCGCAACATCGGTGCGGCACCGGCCACCATCGGCCAGGCCCTCCACACCTATTTCGAGATCAGCGACATCCGCCAGGCGCGGGTGCTGGGGCTGGAGGACTGCGAGTACCTGGACAAAGTGGGCGGAGGACGCAAACACCAGGACGGGCCCGTCAACTTTTCCGGCGAGACCGACCGGATCTATTTGGACACCACGGCCGAATGCATCATCGAAGACCCCGGCTACGCCCGCCGCATCCATGTGACCAAGCGCGGCAGCCGCTCCACGGTCGTGTGGAACCCCTGGATCGAGAAGGCCGCCAAGCTGGGCGATCTGGGCGAGGACGGCTATCTGCGCATGCTCTGCGTGGAAAGCACCAACGCCGCCGACGATCTGGTCACCCTACCGCCGGGACAGGAGCACGTGCTGGCCGTCGAATACCGGCTAAGCACGCTGCCCTGAAGCCGCGCTTGGCTCTATACTCGTCTCTCGTCCCCTTTCCCCGCAGGAGCCCGCTATGAGTAACGCCGACATCGGCCTGATCGGACTGGCCGTCATGGGCCAGAACCTGGCATTGAACATCGCCGACCACGGCTACACCATCGCCGTATATAACCGCCACCACGAGAAGACCGACGACTTCATCGCCCTTTGCCGACAGCGGGAACCGTCCCACGAACGGGTCCAGGGCCATGCCGACCTGGCCGGTTTCGTCCGCGCCATCAAGCGGCCCCGCAAGATCGTGCTGCTGGTGAAAGCGGGGCAGCCCACCGATATCACCATCAACAATCTGGTCCCCTACCTGGAAGCCGGCGACATCGTCATCGACGGCGGCAACGCTCACTGGCTGGACACCATAAGGCGCGAGAAGGAACTGACCGCCAAAGGGTTCCACTTCATTGGCTCCGGTGTTTCCGGCGGCGAAACCGGCGCCCGCTTCGGACCCTCCCTGATGCCCGGCGGCAGCCGGGAAGCCTGGGCCAGCCTGGAGCCGATCTGGCGCGACATCGCCGCCAAGGTCGACGCGGACACCGGCGTCCCCCTGCCGGGTGCCGAGCCCGGCAAGCCAGTGTCGGGCGGTGTTCCCTGCACCGCCTACGTCGGCGCCGACGGTTCCGGCCATTATGTGAAGATGGTCCACAACGGCATCGAATACATCGACATGCAGCTGATCTGCGAGGCCTACTGGCTGCTCAAGCAGTTGCTGGATTGGGACGCGGACGCCATCGGCGAGGTGTTCCGGGAATGGAATACCGGCGAACTGTCCAGCTATCTGATCGAGATCACCGGTGACATCCTCGGCCAGCGCGATCCCTCCGGCCAAGGCTTTCTGGTCGACCACGTGCTCGATACCGCGGGCCAGAAGGGCACCGGGCTTTGGACCGCCTCGTCAGCCCTGGAACAGGGAGTTCCCGCCAATGCCATTGCCGAGGCGGTGTTTGCCCGCTCCCTGTCGGCGCTGAAAGACGAGCGGCTTGCCGCGTCTGCCCTGCTGCAAGGCCCGGAGGCGGCGTCCGGCCACGATCCGGCCGAGTTGATCCCGGCCATCCGCGACGCCCTGTACTGCTCGAAAATCTGCGCCTATGCCCAGGGGTTCCAACTGCTGGCGGAAGCCCAGAAAACCTATGGCTGGACTCTGGACTTTGGAACCCTCGCCCAAATCTGGCGCGGCGGCTGCATCATCCGCGCCCGCTTCCTGCAGAAGATCACCGACGCCTACCAGGCCGATCCGAACTTGAAGAACCTGATGCTCGATCCCTACTTCCGATCTTCCCTTCACGACGGCCAGGCCCACTGGCGCGAAGTGGTTGCGTTGGCCGTGCGAAACGGAATTCCCACCCCGGCCTTCGGTTCGGCCCTGGCCTACTACGACGGCTACCGCAGTGGCAGCCTGCCAGCCAATCTGCTACAAGCCCAGCGCGACT
Organism: Methylococcaceae bacterium; assembly: GCA_012026715.1. GTDB lineage: Bacteria > Pseudomonadota > Gammaproteobacteria > Methylococcales > Methylococcaceae > VEPB01. Next base: position 3,646 of record VEPB01000125.1, read on the forward strand.
ACTTCGGCGCCCACACCTACGAGCGGATCGATCAGCCCCGGGGGAAATTTTTCCACCTGGACTGGCCAGCCGCCGATCGCCCCGAACTGCCGCAATAAGCGGTCTGGCTGGCAGTGCCCTTTCGACCGGCCGGTTGCCCGGGCAACCGGCCGCTACGGCTACGGGTGTCGACGCCAGCAATCTGGTCACCAAGTCGGACGATATTCCCGATCGATTTCGGCGGGAGCATCCCGGTTGCCATCGAGTCAGGCGCTCCCGCCGCTCCTGTCGCCGGCCGACCACCCGGAACGCATCAGGGCCGACATTGGTACCGACGGTTCCATCGGGGCGCCCTTGGAAACCCGCTGCCGCCGATCAGTAGACACTTATCCACCTCCGATTGCGATGGGATTTTTTCGGCCGAAAATCGTGTCAAGGGCTTGACATATCCTCGGCTTTGTTGTGAAAACTCGTGACGTCAATTTATAAATCAAGGTGTTATAAACTGATCGTAAACCCTGTCCAAATTGTGACCAATCCAAGACAGGACTAAAGCAGTCACCCACTTAGCGCCCATTCCACAAAGTTATCCACAATGTTTTCCACGCCATCTGTGGAGAACAGAAAAACCTTGGGGGACTACACAATCAGGGATTTCTTTGACTTTTACCGGATCCCGGCCCGCAACCAGGACGCTCGCAGACAGCGCAGCACGCCGTAGTCGTAGGCCCCTTCCAACGCTTCGTAAAGAGGCTGCAGACGCAGCTGATCGCTCTCCGGCAAGGCGCGCCAGCCCGCTTCCAGCCGCCCGGCTTCCTCGCGCCCCATGCCGACCACTTCGCAGGCTTCGGCCAGTCCCTGCTCCACCGCCTGGGTCAGATGCCCCAACACGGTGGAAGGGGTCAGGCCGCGCTGAGCGGCGATGCGTTCCACCGTCATGCCCAGCCGGAACAGGGACAGGCTCTCGTCGGCGGACGACAAGGCGCTGACCGGTTCAGAGGCGGGATCTGCCGCCTGGATGGCCTCCAAAAAATCCGTGCCGTAGCGTTCCAGTTTGCGCTCCCCGATGCCCGGCAACAGGGCCAGGTGCTCCAGACTCTGAGGCCGCTGGTCCACCATTTCCTGCAGCACTACGTCGTGCAGGATCACATAGGGCGGCACCCCCTGTTCGTCCGCCAGGCGCCGCCGCACCAGGCGGAGCGCCTGCCACAGCCGCTCGTCGGAGGACGAGGTGAAGCGTGCCGGCGTACGGCGGGCATCCTTGCTGCGGCGCGGTTCCGGCTCGGCATCGCGACGCAGCCGCACGGCCTCTTCGCCCCGCAACACCGGTCGCGCCGATTCGTGCAACCGGAGCGCGCCGTAAGCCTCCAGATCGACATTCAGATAGCCGCGGCCGATGAGTTGACGAAACACCGACAGCCACTGCTTGTCGTCCAGTTCCCGGCCGATCCCGTAGGTGGTGAGCCGGTCGTGGCCGAGACTGCGGACGCGCTCGTTAGCCTTGCCCAGCAGCAGGTCGATCACATAGTGGGCGCCATAACGCTGACCGCTGCGGTAGACGCAGGACAGCGCCTTGCGGGCCGGCTCGCTGGCGTCCCAGGTCTCCACCGGCTGCAGGCAGTTGTCGCAGTTGCCGCAGGGCCGATCCATAAGGTCGCCGAAATACTGCAGCAGCGCCTGCCGCCGACAGCCGGCCAGTTCGCAAAAGCCCAGCATGGCATCCAGCTTGTGGCGCTCGGTGCGCTTGTGTTGCTCGTCGGCCTCGGACGATTCCACCATGCTACGCAGGGTGATGACATCCTGCAGGCCATACACCA
>VEPB01000598.1 GCA_012026715.1 Methylococcaceae bacterium
ACGATGCGGCCTTCCTCGTTGACCAGGGGCAGCCAGCGCTCCGCGCCCGAGGCGTCGCGCCAGGTCACCGCCAGGATGTGGTTGTAGCCGACGAAGTGGTCGTGCATGTAGAGGGCGTGGGGGGTGATGCCCAGCAGGGTGTGGGAGGTGAACAGCACGGCGTTGCTGATGCCTTCCAGCAACTGGCCGGCCGGTGTGGTGGCATGGCCGCCGTTGAGTCGGAAGAACACCCCGAACTGCAGGGTGCTGTTCAGCTGCAACACCATGACCAGGACCAGGAAGCGGGCGATGCGATTGGCCTGTTGGCGCCGCGTGCCCAGCTTGCGGCGGACGTATTCGGCGATCAATTCGCCATCGTCGCTGGCCGTTGGCAGGCAGGCGGCATCGCAGCTGACCCGCGCCCGGTTGTCGGCAATGCGCCGGTAGATCGCCGCTGCGGCCTGGTGGATGCCCGGCAGCCGCAGCAGCCATCCCAACGGAGCCGGGTAGCGCATCGCCTCGACGATGCGGATATAGGTGTCCAGGCCCCGGTGCAGGCTGCCGTCGGCCTGCAAGGCGTAGAGATCCGTCAGCAGTTCCTTTTCATCGAGCGCCGCCAAGTGCGGGTATTCCTGGGCGTGAGACTGCAGTCCCTTGAACGCCACCGCCCGGCACACGTCGAAATGGCTCAGGATGATGACGGTGCGGTTGCACAGTGGACACTGCTCGTCGTAGAACACGGTCACTCGGGGCTCGCTGCAGCGCAGCCAGCCGCCGATCCGCCGCCACCAGGAGAACGGCACCAGCAGGGCGTAAGGCGCCAGCATGCCGAAGCCGAACTGGTAGATGTTGAGGGACAGGATGATGCCGGTATGGAAGGCGACCCCGATGACCAGCAGCGGCACCCGGAACCGGCGGAACCACAGCAGCGGCAGGAATACGAACTGGAAGCCGATGAGGGTGTAGCCGATGGCCTGTTCGGCGAGCTTGTTGTCCAGCAGCCAGCTCATGTCGATGGGCGACATGTAGTAGGGCATGGTGGGCGGCAGCCAGGCGCCCATGCCGTTGCGCCAGAATTCCGCCGACAGCTTGTGGATGCCGGCGTCGAGATACAGCAGGCCAAGGATGCCCGCCACCGGCAGCGAGTAGCACAGCACCGAAACCGTCGCCGGTGCCTCATCTGGCCGTGGGCCGCGCAGCGGATTGCGCAATTTGGCCAGAAGCGGATCGAGCGCCAGCGCCCGGTTGCAGGGCACCAGCATCAGCACGAAGCTGACCCCGGTCATCATCTGGTCGAAGCCGCCGTCGAAATCCAGCCACATCGGCGTGAAGCCGACGAATACCAGCCACATCAGATAATTGGCGACCGTTGCTACCCGAGTGCGGTATCCGGCGGTGACCGCCAGCGCGATTCCTGCCCACAGCACCAGAAACAGGTCCACCACCGGCGAGGCTGGCTCTCGGTAGGGCACCCGGTCGAACACCAGGTGGCCGAAATACATCAGGTAAAGGATTTCCTGGAAGATCACCAGGCCGACCAGGATGCGAAACAGGCCGAGACCGGTGGCGGGGACCTGGCGGTTCAGGCCCTCCAGAACGAGGGCGCGGAGGCGACGGAGCATGGGGTTACCGGGTCGGGAAAGGATCGGGGTGGCGTTATCGTGCCGTGCCGGCGGCATCCCCGGCCGTCAACCGGGGTGGGTGGAATGCTCCGGTTCCGGAAAAGCGGGGCAGGTGGTCCTGCCCCAAAGGCAATGTTCCGCCGCTTCCCTGCGGCGAACGCTAGTCTACAGAGTGGCGGGAAGACTCATTTGATCTTGGTCAGAGCCTTGCCGTCGCTGCCGAAATGGCAGTTCTGGCCGGAGAAGTAAGCCGCGCAGTCGGCCGACGCGTCAATCTTGGCCTCGTCGCCGCCGAGGTGCACGGTCAGCTGGCAGTAGTGGGCCTCGCCTTGGGCCTGCTTTTTCAGCACCAGCTCATTCTCGCTGACCACCTTGGCCTCTCCCGCAAAATCCTCGGAACAGGGCTGACCCTCTCCCGCGGCCACCGGTTCATAATCCACGTCCACCATGACCTTGGTTTCGCCCTTTATCTTGCTCACTTTCAGGTGCTGGGTGAGGCCGCCTTCCTTGCGGACGTAGTGGTCGGCGCCGGCCAGGGCGGAGGCGGAAAACAGGGCGGTGAGGGCGAAAACGGCGAGCTTCTTCATGGATGCATCCTCGTTGGGTTGAATGTTGGGTCGGGCGGGCCGGATCCCGGTTTAGTCGCGCAGCAGTTCGTTGATACCCACCTTGCCGCGGGTCTTCTCGTCCACCTGCTTGATGATGACCGCGCAGTACAGGCTATGGCTGCCGTCCTTCGCCGGCAAATTGCCGGACACCACCACCGAGCCGGCGGGGATGCGGCCGTAGCTGATCTCGCCGGTCATGCGATTGTATATCTTGGTGCTCTGGCCGATGTAGACGCCCATGGAAATCACCGAGCCTTCTTCCACCACCACGCCTTCCACCACTTCCGAGCGGGCGCCGATGAAGCAGTTGTCCTCGATGATGGTGGGGCCGGCCTGGAGCGGTTCCAGCACGCCGCCGATACCGCCGCCGCCGGAGAGATGCACATTCTTGCCGATCTGGGCGCAGGAGCCCACGGTGGCCCAGGTGTCCACCATGGTGCCTTCATCGACGTAGGCGCCGATGTTGACGTAGGAGGGCATCAGCACGGTGTTGCGGGCGATGAAGGCGCCCTTGCGGACGATGGCGTTGGG
>VEPB01000004.1 GCA_012026715.1 Methylococcaceae bacterium
GGCCCTTCCGCGGTCGTCAAGGTGAACGCGCCTCGCCTCGGGTTCGGCGCGGACGTCGATGCCGGTGAGCTGGTGCTGGAGGCGTCGCTGCTAGGCCGCGAATTGAAGGTGGAGAAGGCTGCGGTTCAGGTGTTCGGGGGGGCGCTGGAACTGGAGCCGTCCCGTCTCGACTTCGCCGAACGCCCGATCCCGCTCATCGTCCGGATCCGCGACGTGGATTTGGCGCAGGCGCTAGCCGCCTTGTCGCAACCGGGCCTGTCGGGCGGCGGCACGGTCAGCGGGGTACTGCCGTTTCGCTGGATGTCGGATTCCATCGAACTGGAGGGCGGCGAGTTGACCGGTGCCGGGCCCGGGGTGTTCCGCTACCGGGGTCCCGCCGCCGATGACAGTCTGGCGTTCCGGGCGCTGCGCAATTTCCTCTACCGCCAACTGCAGGCGCGGCTGGACTACCGGCCGAGCGGTGACTACCGCCTGGGGGTTCGGCTGGAGGGACACAATCCGGACGTGCTGGCGGGCCATCCCATCGCCTTCAAGCTGAACGTGAGCGGCCGGTTGCCGGAATTGCTGCGGCAAGGCATTCTTGCCGGCGATTTCGAGCGGCCCGTGCTCGAAATGTACCAAAACGCCCAAACAGAGCCCAAGCCGGGCCGTGCGGGCGGACCACGCAAACCGCCGCCGGCGGACCGGAGAAACCGATGAACAAGGGCTTACTGCAGATTGCCGTTATCCTGTGGGGAGTCGCCCAACTGGCGGGATGTACCCCGTCCGTCAAGGTGGAGGCGCCCGACAAGCCGATCGAGATCAACATGAATGTGAAGATCGAGCATGAAATTCGCCTGAAGGTGGAAAAGGATGTGGACGATTTGATCGCCAATCGTAAAGGCCTGTTTTGAGCGGAGCGAACGATGCGGAACCATGGCTTGCTATTTTTCGTGGGTGTGTTGGCGGTGAATTTGGCGTTGACCGCCGAGCCGGCGTTGGCGGTTGATCTGGCGGAAGCCAAGGCTTCCGGCCAAGTGGGCGAACGGCTGGACGGTTATCTGGGTCTGGTGAGTGCCAATGCGCCCGCCGAGGTGAAGACCCTGGTGAGCGACATCAACACCCAAAGGCGGATGGAATATCAGCGCATCGCGGCCAAGAACGGCGTGCCGGAGGACCAGGTGGCCCGTCTCACCGCGCGCAAGGTCATCGATCAGGCCACTCCCGGCCAGTTCGTTGAGACCCCGTCGGGCTGGCAGCGGCGCTGAGGCCGGTCGCCCCGTGAGTTTCACCGACCTGCTGCCCATCGTCCTGGCTCCCATGGTGGAGCGGCTGCTGGCCGCCGGCGCCACGCCCATCCTGGTGGGGGGCGCGGTGCGGGACCGGATGCTGGGTCGGGAATCCAAAGACCTGGATATCGAGGTCTATGGCCTGTCGGTGGATGCGCTGGCCGGGGTGCTGGCCCCTCTGGGCAGCGTGCACGCGGTTGGCAAATGTTTCGGGGTGCTCAAGCTGCGGCTGGACGGTTACGAACTGGACATCTCGCTGCCTCGCAGGGATCGCAAGGTCGGCCAGGGTCATCGGGGTTTCGAGGTGGATTACGATCCCGCCATGACCTACGTCGAGGCGGCCTCGCGGCGGGATTTCACCATCAATTCCATGGGGGTCAACCTGGCGACCTGCGAGTTGCTGGACCCCTGGGGCGGCGAAGCGGATTTGAAGGCCGGCGTGCTGCGGCATATCTCCGATGCCTTTTCAGAAGACCCTCTGCGGGTACTGCGCGCTTGCCAGTTCGCTGCGAGGTTCGGCTTCTCCATCGCGCCGGAGACCGTGTTCCTGTGCCGCTCGCTGGAAACGGAGTTGCCTTCCCTGTCCAGCGAACGGGTCTGGGGCGAATTTCGCAAGCTGCTGCTCAAGGCGGAGCATCCTTCCGTTGGCCTGCGGGCCTTGCAGGAAACCGGGGCGCTGAGCCTGTTTCCGGAACTGGCGGCCCTGCAGGGCGTCCCCCAAAATCCCCGCTATCACCCGGAAGGTGACGTCTGGATCCACAACAACCTGGTCATCGACGCCTGCGCCGCCATTTGCCGGGAACGGTGGCTCGAGGCGGACGAGGCCTTGGTGATCTTGCTCGCCGCGCTGTGCCACGATCTCGGCAAGCCTGCCACCACCCGCTTGGAGGATGGCCAGTGGCGCGCCATCGGCCACGAGGAGGCCGGCGAGGCGCCCACCCGCTGCGTTCTCGGGCGCATGGGCTGTCCACCCAGCTGGGTCGACGGCATCGTCGCCCTGGTGCGGGAACATACCCGGCCGCTGCGGCTGTGGGACCAGCACCAGCTGAAACCGGTCTCGGACGGCGCGATCCGCCGGCTGGCGCTGAAAGTGCCGCTGCGGCAGCTTAATCTGGTGGCCTTGGCGGACTTTCGCGGACGAACCTCTGCCGATGCCGGCGGACCCTGCGAGGCGGTGGAATGGCTGTCGGCGCGTGCCGCCCAGCTGGCGGTGGCCGACGCCGCGCCTAAGCCCCTGCTGCAAGGGCGTGATTTACAACAGCTCGGCATCGCCCCCGGACCCGCCATGGGCAAATTGCTGAAATCAGCCTTCGAGGCGCAACTGGATGGCGAATATAATTGCCGCGAGGAGGGCCTGAACTGGCTTCGAAGCCAGTTGTCCCAATTCTCACCGCACTAGTTCGCTCGGAGTTCGCACCATGAAGATCAGGCTCGGACTGGCATTGGCCCTGTCGGCGCTGGCCATGCCCGCATCGGCCCAGGACAAGACCAGCCAGGAGAAAAAGGCCGCTCCCCATCGCCATCCGCAACAGCAAAGCAGTCACCAGATTGCCCCCGGCGCCGCCAATGCCCATCTGCACCGGATGAGTTTCCAGGAGATGGTGGAACGGTTTGAGGTGGCGGGCCGGGAAACCTGGCAGAAGCCGGAAGAGGTGATCGATTTGCTGGGGAATATCCACGCCAAGACCGTGCTGGACCTCGGTGCCGGTACCGGTTACTTCAGCGTGCGCCTGGCGCGGCACGGCGCCAAAGTGATCGCGGCCGATGTCGACAAGCGCTTTTTGGATTTCATCCAGACCCGCGCCAAGGCCGAGGGGACCGACGGCGGCCAGGTGATCACCCGGCTGATTCCCTACGACAATCCCGGCTTGAGCGCGGCCGAGGTGGATGCGGTCCTGATGGTGGACGTCTATCACCACATCGAGAACCGACCGGCGTATTTCGCCAAGCTGCGGGCCGGGATGAAACCTGGCGCGCCGCTCCTGATCGTCGATTTCCATCCCAACAAGAACAATCCGGAAGGCCCGCCGCCGGAGCTGAGGATCGCGCCGAAGGACGTGGAAACGGAATTGCGTAAAGCCGGCTTTACCCAATTCGACTGGAAAGAAGACTGGTTGGAATACCAGTACGTGCTGATCGTCCGCTGACCAGCCGGCCCGACGGCGGCCCCGCAGTCTCACGAATTTCGATACCGGTCAGAGCGTTGCGGTGGTGCCCGCCTGAGAACCGGCAATTACTCACAGAACCTGTGGACAACTTTGTGGATCGAGGTGGCGGAGCGCCCGAGATTTCAAGGAATCTGTTAAATTGGTCACAAAATGGTCATCTTTAACTATTTGATAAATATCAAAAGTTCGCAAACTATTGTTTTTTGAAGGAAGGGAGATTTCTCCTTCAGAGCCTGTGGAAAACTGCGGCATTTGCCGCAAAAACAAGGCTTCACGGCCCAAGATGCCCGCCCGATCAGGATGCAACCAGCCGGCCTGCCTTGAAGTCCCGAATCGCCCCGGCGATTTCTTCCTCGCTGTTCATCACGAAGGGACCTCTCTGCACCACCCGTTCGCCGAGAGGCCGGCCGGCTACCAGCAACAACTGCGCGGCGCCTTCGCCGACCAAACAGATTCCGTCGCTGTCCCGGTCGTTGGACAGGATGGCCAATTGGCCTTCCTCGACGGCTCGATCGCCAATCGTGACGGTACCCCGGTAGACGTAAACGAAGGCGTTGAAGGCGGGACAAAGCGGTTGCTCCAGGCGGCATTGGCTGGGAAGCACCACGTCCAGCAGCAAAGGTTCGGTCACCGGGCGTTGGAAGGCGCCCATGACCCCGTGGCTGCTGCCCGCGATAACCCTCACGGTGGTGCCCGTCGCCGTGACAAACACGGGGATTTCCCCGCGCTGCACATCGAGATACCAGGGTGCGCCCATCTTGTCGCGGGCGGGGAGGTTCAGCCAGAGCTGAAAACCTTCCATGGTGCCGTTTTCCTGTTCCGGCATCTCGGAATGCACCACGCCGCGTCCCGCGCTCATCCATTGCACCCCGCCGCCTTCGATCACGCCTTCGTGGCCCGCGCTGTCGCGATGGTGCATCCGGCCGGAGAGCAGATAGGTGATGGCTTCAAAGCCTCGGTGAGGATGGTCGGGAAAACCGGCGATGAAATCGTCCGGCCAGTTGCTGCGGAAGGCATCCAGCATCAGGAAGGGGTCGAGCCGTTGATGTAAATCCTTGCCGATGACCCGCGTCAGTTTTACTCCGGCGCCGTCGGTGGTCTGCTCGCCATAGCTCACATGCTCCACATGCCGGGGCCGGACAACCGGACCGAAGGATTCCGCGGCTACCTCTGATGTAACCATGATCGTCTACCTAAAGAGTAAGAGTGACTCAGGCGACCGTCCATTAACGCCTTCCTTGTTGCACATCGGCGCCTTCGCGCCTCGATCCATGAGACCAGCCGGTTTCTGAAGGGTATAATCTAATAATGCCGTTAGACAATATCAACGCACTTATCGTCGACATGGACGGTGTTTTGTGGGAAGGAGACCGTCCCATGCCCGGCCTGGTGGATTTTTTCCAAACGCTGCGCAGGCGGCGGTTGCCTTTCGTGCTGGCCACCAACAACGCCAGCCGTACCCCGCAGCAATACGTCACGAAACTGGCCCGAATGGGGGTCGAAGCGCACCCTGAGGAGATCATCGGCTCCGGGCTGGCCGCCGCCATGTACCTCAAGCACCACGCGCCGGAAGGCTCCAAGGTCTTTGCCATCGGCGAGGACGGGGTCACCGAGGCCCTGCAGGAGCGGGGGTTCCGCTTGGCCGGGCTGTACGAGACGGACGCCGACTACGTGGTCTGCGGCATGGACCGGGGGCTCTCGTGGGACAAACTGGCCACCGCCACCCTCAACCTCCGCAACGGTGCCCGATTCATCGCCACCAACGGCGATACCACCCTGCCCACCGAGCACGGCACCACCCACGGCAACGGCGCCATCGTGGCGGCCCTCATTGCCGCCGGTGGGGTGCAGCCGACGGTCATCGGCAAGCCGGAACCCATCATGTACCAGATGGCCATGGAACGCCTGCAGGTGCCGCCGGAACAGACCATTGCCATCGGCGACCGGCTGGAAACCGATATCCTCGGTGCCGTCCGCGCCGGCATCCGCAGCGTGATGGTGCTCACCGGCATCTCCTCCCGCGCCGAC
>VEPB01000569.1 GCA_012026715.1 Methylococcaceae bacterium
ACCTGCACCCGCGCCTGGCTGCCCTCGCCTTCCGCCTGCAGGATCACGCCCTCCCCGAAGCTGGCATGGGTCACCCGCTGCCCCAGCTTGAAACCGGCGCCAGCTGCCGCGATACGACCGAACACATCGGTCTCCCCCTTCGGCTGGGCGGTAACCGGACGCGACACATTGGCCCGCATCCGCACCTCCTCCAGATGCTCCGCCGGTATCTCCCGCAAGAACCGCGACGGCCGCGGGTAGCTGTCGCGGCCGTAGAGCCGGCGCGATTCGGCGTAGCAGAGGTAGAGCTTGCGCTTGGCACGGGTGATGCCGACGTAGCAGAGCCGGCGCTCCTCCTCCAGCCGGCCGGGGTCTTCCAGCGATTGCATGCTGGGAAACAGCCCCTCCTCCAACCCCACCACGAACACCAGTTCGAATTCCAGGCCCTTGGCGGAATGCAGGCTCATCAGCTGCACGCAAGCCTCGAAGGGGTCGCCTTGCGATTCGCCGGCCTCCAGGGCGGCATGAGCCAGGAAGCGGTCCAGCGGCGCCATGTTCTCCTCGTCCGCGGCGGGGGCCTCGTTGTCGAACTGGCGGGCGGCGGTGACCAGTTCCTTGAGGTTTTCCACGCGGGTCTCGCCCTGCTCGCCCTTCTCCTTGAGGTAGTGGTCGATCAGCCCGCTGCCTTCGACGGTCAACTGCACCTGCTCGTGCAAGGCCCTGCCGGCGGTCTGATGGGCCAGCCTGTCGATCAGCTGCAGGAAAACGCCCAACAGCCCACGCGCCCGGCTGGGCAGCACGTCGGCGGTGGTCAGCTCGAGCGCGGCTTGCCACAGCGAGCACTCGCGGTCCCGCGCCAGTTCGCGGATCGCATCCACGGTACGGGTGCCGATGCCCCGGGTCGGCGTGTTGATGACTCGCTCGAAGGAGGGATCGTCGTTGCGGTTGGACAACAGTCGCAGATAAGCCAGCGCGTCCTTGATCTCCTGGCGCTCGAAGAACCGCAGGCCGCCGTAGACCCGGTAAGGAATCCCCAGCGCGATGAGCTTTTCTTCGAACTGGCGCGATTGGGCGTTGGAGCGGTAGAGGATGGCCACCTCGGAGCGGGAATGGCCTTCCAGGGTCCACTGGCGGATGCGGTCCGCCACGAAGTAAGCCTCGTCCTGCTCGTTGAAGGCGGCGTAGAGGGAAATCGGGTCGCCGCTGCTGCCGGAGGGCCACAGGTCCTTGCCCAATCGCCCTTCGTTGCGGGCGATCAGGGCATTGGCGGCGTTGAGGATGTTGCCGGTGGAGCGGTAGTTCTGCTCCAGCCGCACCAGCCGGTGATTGGGATTGTCGTGCTGGAACTTGTGGAGGTTTTCGATGCGCGCGCCGCGCCAGCCGTAGATGGATTGATCGTCGTCCCCCACCACGAACAGGTTGTCCCGCCCCTGGGTCAGCAGTTGCAGCCAGGCGTACTGGATGTTGTTGGTGTCCTGGAACTCGTCAACCAGCACGTGACGGAAGCGGCGGCGGTAATGATCGAGCGGCTCCGGGTTGTCGCGCAGGAACTCGTGCATGCGCAGCAGCAGTTCGCCGAAATCCACCAGCCCGGCGCGGGCGCACTGCTCCTCGTAGACCCGGTAGATGCGCTGCAACTGGCGCGCGAAGGGCTCGTAGGATTCCGCCAGGTGGCGGGCCCTATGGCCCGCGTCCTTGTGGGCGTTGATGTACCACTGGATCTGCTTGGGCGGAAAGCGCGCCTCGTCCAATTCCAAGGATTTCAGTATCCGCCGGATCAGCCGGTACTGGTCGTCGGAGTCGAGGATCTGGAAGGTCTCCGGCAGCCCGGTTTCCCGCGCGTGGCGGCGCAGCAAGCGGTGGGCAATCCCGTGAAACGTGCCCATCCACATGTTGCCGGCCGGGAAGTTCAGCAGTTCTTCGATGCGGCCCCGCATCTCCCGCGCCGCCTTGTTGGTGAAGGTCACCGCCAGGATGCTGTGGGGCGAGACCTGCTCCACCAGCATGAGCCAAGCGATGCGGTGCACCAGCACCCGGGTCTTGCCGCTGCCGGCGCCGGCCAGCACCAGCATGGAACTGGCCGGCGCGGTCACGGCATCGCGCTGGGCGGGATTGAGGGGATCGACGAGGGCGGTGATATCCATCGGCGCATTTTACCCCAATCGGGCGGCCGGCTTGGTCGAAAGCCGGCGGCGCATTATCATGCCGCGCCGGCTGACGGCTGCAAGGGAGCTAAAAATGGCAAATGAAATCCTGGTGGTCACCGGCAGTCTTTGCCTGATCCTGGCGCTGATCGAGGCCTGGCTGCTGGTGGCTCTGGCGACCAACCCGGCAGGCGGCCTGTCCCGCTGGATTGCGGATTTTGGCGATCTGGTCAAGTCGCACATCGACTATCTGTTGATGGCGCTGTTCCTGTTCGTGTTCTACCTGCTGTTCGCCCAGTTCCAGATCACCGCGCCCGCTTGGCTCATTGGCGCCCTGGGTCTAGGCTCGCTCGGCAATCCCGCGCTGTTTCTGGTGCGGGCCATGAAACCGGACTTGAAAACTGCGCCCACCGGGTGGTTCCGGGGATTGATGGGCGGAAGCTGCGTTTTGACGACGATCGGCTATGTTGGAGGGGCTTGGCTAATTACGGTAGCGGCACTCGAACGAATGTAACGGGCGGTGATTATGGTCGACAGCTCATTACACTCGCACGGATCGACGGACCGATTTGCCATTCTGATCGGCGTGGAAACGGGCGGACTGCGAGAAGTGGAGGACTGGGCGGGTGGCGAGAACCTTACGCCAACCGACACTGCGGCCTACCTACCGGCTTTCATTCATGCTCTTGAAAAGATGGCTAAACGACTCGCTCAGCCGCAAGAACTGCTTCGTTTTAAGCAGCTATTCGCCAGATGTGACGCCACCCAAGCGTTCGAGCTACTTTCTAGCCAGTCTCATCCAGAGGCATGGTTAGCATTACGAGTACTGGACTGGGGACCTACCCTCGACAACTACCTTTGCTTCCTTGTTCCGCAACATGGCCGATTCGCGCTCACTTTCCGTCGGCACGAAACATCCGCTGTTCATTCAGTCGATCTGACGCCGGAGTATCTGTCGGAAACCATTCAATCTGCCATCAGACAACTCAGAGATCCTGAGATATTTAGATAGCGGACGAAGGAGATTGGAGTGACTACCCTCAATGGCAAAACGCTCGTCCTCGCCATCCAGGCGATCGACTTCAAAATGGCTGATCTCGAAAAGAAATTGGACGCTGAGCCGCCCGACCGGGGTGCCGACCTGGAAGAACTCCTGCTGGGTTACAGCAATGCCGCCGAGGCTTTCAAGCGCGCTTACCAAGAAGCCTTGACGGAAGTCGATCATTTACCTCCCTATGAAAGCCTTGTTCGCGGCAGTGAGTGAGACCTTCCGAACAGGTAACCTGAATGGCCTCGGCGCTTTGCCGGGCGGAATCACACGCGCTATGCGCGCCAGATGAATCGTGAGAGCACAATGAGTGATTGGGTGGATGTGGTGCCGGCCGACGGCCTGGCCGACGGCGAACATGCGGTGGTGGACGTGGACGGCACCGAGGTGGCGGTGTTTTGCATCGGCGGCGAATATTTCGCGGTGCAGGACGTGTGCACCCACGACGGCGCGGAAATCGCCTCGGGCCGGCTGGAGGGTAGCGAAATCATCTGCCCGCGCCATGGCGCCCGCTTCTGCCTGAAGACCGGCAAGGTGCTGAAGCCGCCGGCCTACGAAGATCTACCCTGCTTCCCGGTGCGCGT
>VEPB01000348.1 GCA_012026715.1 Methylococcaceae bacterium
CGCTGCTTCGTTTGAGCCGCCCATGGCCGTAACCACCTCAGCTTCCGGTGAATTGGACCGGCCGGTTACCCAAAGCGGGAAACCTCCCCGGTTTCCCGCCGTTCTGACCCTGCTTTGCATCACAGCGCTGCTCGGAGTCGCCGTAGCGACCTTCCAGTCGGTCAAGAAGCATGAGATCGGTCAGGCCCAAGCGAACCTGGCCGCCATCGCCAACCTGAAGCAGAGGCAGGTCAGCGACTGGCTCCAGTTGCTCAAGCGCGATTTCGACGGCACCGCGATCGACTCCGTCTTGCCCTATGTAATCGAGCCGTGGCTGAAGGCCGGCCGACCCCATGACGAGAGCGAGTCCAAAATTGCCGAGCGACTGGCTGCTGTTCGTTCCATTTACGGCCTAAAGTCGGTTCAGCTCTTCGGCATTGATGGACGGGAACTCGCTCGCGCGGGCGTCTCCTATCCGCCGCCCGATAAGCACGAACTGCTGCAGGCGCAGCAATCGCAGTCCGGGTTGGTCACCGAGATTCATGCCGGCGAATCCGGAAACGAGCAGGATATTCACGTGGACGTGGTCGGCGCGCTCCGCGTCAAGCATGACGAGGCCTCGTCGGTCGTGGCCGTGATGGTCTTCCACGCCGGCCTGTCCGACAGCCTGTTCCCCTTGATTCAACAGTGGCCGGCCCCCAGCGAGACGGCGGAAACCCTGCTCGTAAAACGGGAGCAGGACGACGTCGTCTATCTCAATGACCTGCGGCACCGGAAAAACCTTCCCCACCGGCTGAGGCTGCCGTTGGCCAGCCACACCAGCGCCGCCCTCGCGGCGCTGGGCGAGCGAGGGCAGATCGAAGCGCGCGATTACCGGGGACAGCCGGTGTTGGCGGAAATCCGCCCCATTACCGGAACGACCTGGTTGTTGATCGCCAAACAGGACTTGGCAGAGATCCACGCGCCAGTGGTACGGGCGGGCTGGATCGCGGGTTCGGTGACGCTTGTCCTGAGCGGCTTTCTTGGGCTGCTGCTGCGGTTCTGGCACGGCCGTCAGCTCGCCTACTACACCGTTCGCGCGGCGCAGGCGGAAGCCCGTTTCGGCTCATTGCTGCGGCAGGCCAATGACATCATTTTGTTGATGGACGAGCGGGGCACCGTGATGGACGCCAACGCGCACGCCTTCGACGCCTTGGGCTATCCCCGCGACCAATTGATTGGCATGCACGTGGCGCGACTCGCCGGAACCGAGGTGCCGGCGGGCGTTTTTGCCGAAGCTTTCGACGGTTGCAACGGTGCGGTGGAATTTGTGGGTGAATCCCTTCTGCTTCGGGCCGATGGGCGTCAGTTACCTGCCGAAGTCAAGTGCAAACTGATTGAAAGCCATGGCAATCGCTATCGTCAGGCGATCATTCGCGACATCACCGAACGCAAGGCTCGGGAGGCGGAACTGGCCAAGCGGGAGGCGCTCTACCGTGGGGTGGTCGAAAGCCAGCTGGACGGCTTCTGGCTGATTGATCGCGGCGGCCGGCTGCTGGAGGTCAACGAGGCCTACGTCCAACGATCCGGTTACAGCCGCCAGGAATTGCTGTCGATGCGCGTCTCCGACCTGGACGCCGTCCATACGGCGCAAGACATCGCCGGCCGCATCGAAAATATCATCCACGCTGGCAGCGATCTGTTCGAAACGGTGCACCGGACCAAGGACGGAACCAACTGGCTAGCAGAGGTAAACCTGCAATATCTGCCGCATGCGGGCGGCATCCTGTGTGCCTTCATTCTCGACATTCGCCAGCGTAAACGGGCGGAGTCACTGTGGCAGATCCGTCTGAAACTGTCCGAGCTCGCCCGGGCCGGGAATCTGGATGCGTTGATGCAAGAATCCCTGGATACCGCACAGCGCTTCACCGGCAGCAACATCGGTTTCTTCCATTTCGTGCACGAAAACCAGCAGGACCTGATTCTGCAGACCTGGTCTTCGAACTCATCGAGCCAAGACTCCAAGGCCAAGGGGGTCCTTTTTCCCATCAGCGAGGCTGCGACGCGGTTGGATTGTTGCCTCCGGAGGGCGCCCGTGGTGCGCAACAACGGCGCCTGCCTCAGCGGCGGCCACGTCCTGCTGGACGGATCGAGCCCGGTCACCCGGGAGTTGAGCATTCCGGTGATCCGCCAAGGGCGGATCGTCGCCATCCTGAGCGTGGGCAACAAGGCCACCGACTACGAGCAGAGCGACGTTGATCTGGTGAAAGACCTGGCCGAATTGGCCATGGACCTGGTTGCCGAAAGGCAGACTGAACTCGCTTTGCGGGAAAGCGAGGAGCGCTACCGCCGCATCGTCACGTCAGCCAATGAAGGGATCTGGTGGCTCGACGAACGAGACCATACCCTGTTTGTAAACCCGGCCCTGTCGGCGATGCTGGGCTATTCGGCGGAGGAGATGGTCGGCACCTCGGTCGAACGCTTCGTCTACGACGAGGATCTGGCCAGCCTTCGGCAGCGCCTGGAGCGGCGACATGCCGGCCAGGACGATCGCTATGAGCAACGGTTCCGCCGCCAGGACGGCTCGGTATGCTGGTGCCGGATTTCCGCGACCGTTCTGAGAGATGGGGAAGGCCGCTATGCCGGTTCGTTTGCCTTATTCACCGACATTTCCAGTCAGAAACAGGCTGAGCAGCAACTCCAGTTGGCCGCAAGCGTTTTTGCCAGCACCCAGGAAGCCATCCTGATTACCGATCCGCAAGGCACCATCATCGACGTAAACCCAGCCTTCATCCGAACGACCGGATACACCCGGGAGGAGATCATCGGAAAAAACCCCAGGCTGCTGAAATCCGGCAGGCATGCTCCAGAGTTTTATGGGGCGCTTTGGGCGGCGTTGGCGGAAACCGGCACCTGGAGTGGCGAAATCTGGAACCGCCGGAAGAATGGAGACATCTTTCCGGAATGGCTGACGATCTCGTCGGTACGCGATGATGCCGGCCGAGTCACCAGTTACATCGGCGTCACCCTGGACATCTCCCTGCTCAAGGCACACGAGGAAAAACTGGAATACATGGCCTATTTCGATCTGCTCACCGGGCTGCCGAATCGGGTATTGCTGGTTGACCGCATGAATCAGGCCATCGCCCATGCCCGGCGCAACAAGCAACTATTAGCCGTCGGCTACCTGGATCTCGATGGCTTCAAGCCGGTCAATGATCAGTTCGGACATGCCTTGGGGGATCTTCTTCTGATTGAGGTCGCCAGCCGGATCAGTTCGGTACTGCGGGAGGAAGACACGGTGTCACGGCTGGGAGGCGATGAATTCGTGCTGCTGCTGCAGGGGATGGACGATCAGGAAGACTGCCAGGTGACATTGCTGCGGCTGCTGGAACAGATCAACCAACCGTGGCCTTTGGCGGAGGGTACGGTCCAGGTTTCGGCCAGCATCGGCGTCACCCTATACCCGCTGGACGACTCCGACCCGGATAGTCTGCTGCGGCATGCCGATCAAGCCATGTATCGGGCAAAACGCCTGGGCAAGAGCCGCTACGTCATTTACGACAACCTCATCGACTCCCAGCCCGACGCCGAACCTGAAGGTCTGGCGGAAATCCGGATGGCCCTGGAGAATCGGGATTTCGAACTGCACTACCAGCCGAAAATCAATCTGCGGTCCGGCGCGGTGGGCGGAGTCGAGGCGCTGCTGCGCTGGAATCATCGCGAGCGGGGCCTGATCTTCCCCGGCGACTTTCTGCCCCAGATCAGTGGACACCCGCTGACGCCGAAACTGGATCGCTGGGTCATGACGGAGGGACTTCGGCAAGCGGCTGCCTGGGCAGATCTTGGCCTGAATCTGGAGATCAGCGTCAACATCTCGGCAGAAAGCCTGCAGGCAAAGGATTTCATGGAGTTCCTCTCGGCGCTGGTGGCCCAATATCCCGGCCTTCTAAGGGGCCTGTTCGAATTCGAGATCGTGGAAACCGCAGCCTTGCAGGATATCCATCAAATCTCCTCGGTGATCCAGGCATGCAAGGAGTTGGGTATCGGATTTGCCCTCGACGATTTCGGAACCGGATACTCGTCGTTGACCTATCTGCGCCACTTACCAGCGGTGGTCCTAAAAATCGACCAGTCCTTCGTGCGGAACATGCTCGATGACGATGGCGATCTGGCCATCGTTCAGGGCGTGATCGGTCTGAGCCGCGCGTTCGGCCTCAAATCCGTCGCTGAAGGCGTCGAAACGGCCGTCCACGGCGCCCGCCTGTTGCAGCTTGGCTGCGACATGGCGCAAGGCTACGGTATAGCCCGCCCCATGCCGGCCGCTGAAATACCGGAATGGGTCCGGCGGTGGAATCAGAATAGCGAATGGCGGTCGTCGGTGATCGAAACCTGACCCGGCACCGCGCTACGGTCGCCCGGCATCTACGCCAACAGCGCCAGAACGCGCGGTCCGGGTGACACCACCGGGCCCGCGCAGGCGCCCTACCCTCACTATCCTCCATCCAGCCATCCCCGAACGCTTTCCCGGGAAGTGGGGGTCGTGCCGGGTGCGCGAGCGATTTGCCGAATCTAACCGATGACTGCGCCTCCTGGGTCGGGTAAAATGCCGGTTTTTTCACGGAGCCCCCGCCGGAGTGCCGGATCCGCCGCTTTCCGTCGGCGGTTGTCGTCGCATCGCCGGCCCTTGCCGGTAAGCCGGAGCGCTCGCACCTCAATGACCAAATACATCTTCATCACCGGCGGGGTGGTTTCCTCCCTCGGCAAAGGCATTGCCGCGTCCTCCCTGGCCGCCATCCTGGAGGCGCGCGGACTCAGCGTCACCATGACCAAGCTGGACCCCTACATCAACGTGGATCCGGGAACCATGAGCCCGTTCCAGCACGGCGAGGTATTCGTCACCGAGGACGGCGCCGAGACCGACCTGGACCTGGGGCATTACGAGCGCTACCTCAACACCACCATGCAGCGGGTCAACAGCTGCTCTGCCGGCCAGATCTACGAGAACGTGATCCGCAAGGAACGGCGCGGCGAATACCTGGGCGCAACGGTCCAGGTCATCCCCCACATCACCGACGAGATCAAGCGGGTGATCCGGTTGAGCGCGGAAGGCTACGACGTGGCGCTGATCGAGATCGGAGGCACCGTGGGCGACATCGAATCCCTGCCCTTCCTGGAGACCATCCGCCAGATGCGCGTGGACCTGGGGGAAGACAAGACCCTGTTCATCCACCTCACCCTGCTGCCCTACATCGCCAGCGCCGGCGAGCTCAAGACCAAACCCACCCAGCATTCGGTGAAGGAGCTGCGCACCATCGGCATCCAGCCGGACGTATTGATCTGCCGCTCGGAAAAGGCGATGCCGGTGGGCGAACGGCGCAAGATCGCGTTGTTCACCAATGTGCACGAAGACGCCGTCATCTCGGCGGTGGACGCCGATTCCATCTACCGTATTCCCATGCTGCTGCACGAGCAGGGCCTGGACAACATCGTGGTGCGCAAGCTGCGGCTGGACGTGCCACCCGCCGACTTGTCGGAATGGAAGGCGGTGATCAACGCCCTGGAGAATCCGGAAGCCGAAGTCACCATCGCCATGGTGGGCAAGTACGTCAATCATTCCGACGCCTACAAGTCGTTGACCGAGGCCCTGGCCCACGCCGGAATCAGCAACCGCACCAAGGTCCGGATCAAGTTCATCGAATCGGAAGAGATCGAGGACAAGGGCACCGCGTCCCTGGAAGGCGTGGACGCCATCCTGGTGCCGGGCGGCTTCGGCGAGCGCGGGGTCGAGGGCAAGATCGCCACCGTGAAATACGCTCGCGAGCGCAAGATCCCCTACCTGGGGATTTGCCTGGGCATGCAGGTCGCGGTGATCGAATTCGCGCGCAACGTGGCCAAGCTGGAAGGCGCCCACAGCACCGAGTTCCTGCCCACCTCGCCGCACCCGGTCATCGCCCTGATCACCGAATGGCAGGATGAGGCCGGCCAGGTGGAACATCGCTCGGCCGACTCCGACCTGGGCGGCACCATGCGGCTGGGCGGCCAGAAATGCCGGCTGATTGCCAACTCCCTGGCACACCAGCAATACGGCAAAGACGTCATCACCGAACGCCACCGCCACCGCTACGAGTTCAACAACTCCTACCAGAAGCGGCTGGAGGACGCCGGCATGCGCATCTCCGGCAAGTCCATCGACGGCCGCCTGGTAGAGATGATCGAGATCCCCGACCACCCCTGGTTCCTGGCCTGCCAGTTCCATCCGGAATTCACCTCCACCCCGCGCGGCGGCCATCCACTCTTCGCCGGCTTCGTCCGCGCCGCCCGCCAGCATTCCGAGAAGACCGAAGCATGAACCTCTGCGGATTCGAAACCGGGTTGGACCGGCCGTTTTTCCTGATCGCCGGCCCCTGCGTCATCGAGAGCGAGCAGCTTGCCCTGGATACGGCGGGAATCCTCAAGGAGCTGACCGCCGAACTGGGCGTCCCCTTCATCTACAAATCGTCCTTCGACAAGGCCAACCGCTCGTCCCACGAAACCTTCCGGGGCCCGGGGCTGGAAGCCGGCCTGGACATCCTGGCCAAGGTAAAACGGCAGATCGGCGTGCCGGTGCTCACCGACGTCCACGAAGACACGCCGCTGGAGCAGGTCGCCGCCGTGGTGGACGTGCTGCAAACGCCCGCCTTCCTGTGCCGCCAGACCAATTTCATCCAGGCGGTGGCGCGCCTGGGCAAGCCGGTCAACATCAAGAAGGGCCAATTCATGGCGCCTTGGGACATGAAGAATGTCGCCAACAAGGCCCTGGCCACCGGCAACGACCAGATCATGGTATGCGAGCGGGGGGCCTCCTTCGGCTACAACACCCTGGTCTCCGACATGCGCTCCCTGGTGGTGCTGCGGGAAACCGGCTGCCCGGTGGTGTTCGACGCCACCCATTCGGTGCAGCAACCCGGCGGCCAGGGCACCTGCTCCGGCGGCCAGCGCGAGTTCGTGCCGGCCCTCGCCAAGGCCGCGGCGGCGGTGGGAGTGGACGGCATCTTCATGGAAACCCATCCCGATCCGGACCAGGCCTTGAGCGACGGCCCCAACGCCTGGCCGCTGGACCGCATGCGCGTTTTGCTGGAAACCCTGATCGCCATCGACCAGGCCGTGAAAAGCCGGGGTTTCCTCTGACCCCAACCCTCACTGCGACATTCACTTCACCACAACAGGTAGAACCATGAGCAAAATTGTCGACGTCCGTGCCCGCGAAGTCCTCGACTCCCGCGGCAACCCCACCATCGAAGCCGAAGTCCTGCTGGATTCCGGCGCCATCGGCTCGGCCATGGTGCCCTCCGGCGCCTCCACCGGTTCCCGCGAAGCCATCGAATTGCGCGACGGCGACAAGAGCCGTTACTTGGGCAAGGGCGTGTTGAAGGCGGTCGAGAACGTCAAGACCGAGATCCGCTCCGCGGTACTGGGCCGGGAAGCCGAAGACCAGGCCGGCCTGGACCAGCGCATGATCGAGCTGGACGGCACCGACAACAAGGGCCGCCTCGGCGCCAACGCGCTGTTGGCCGTCTCCATGGCCAATGCCCACGCCGTCGCCAAGACCGCCGGCAAGCCGCTGTATCAGCTGCTCAACACCAGCGGCGAATTCCGCCTGCCGGTGCCCATGATGAACATCATCAACGGCGGCGCCCACGCGGACAACAGCGTCGACATGCAGGAATTCATGATCCTGCCGGTGGGCGCCCCCACCTTCCGCGAAGCCCTGCGCTACGGCACCGAGGTGTTCCACAGCCTCAAGAAGGTGCTGCACGACCGCAACCTGGCCACCACCGTGGGTGATGAAGGCGGCTTCGCCCCCAACCTGCCTTCCAACGAGTCCGCCATCAGCGTCATCCTGGAAGCCATCGAGAAGGCCGGCTACAAGCCCGGTGTCGACATCTATCTGGGCCTCGACGTCGCCAGCTCGGAATTCTTCAAGAACGGCGCCTATGTGCTGGAATCCGAAGGCAAGCGCTTCAGTTCCGCCGAGTTCGTCGAATACTTCGCCGGCTGGGCCGCCAAGTATCCCATCCTCAGCATCGAGGACGGCATGGCGGAAGGCGATTGGGACGGCTGGAAACTGATGACCGAACGCCTTGGCGACAAGGTCCAGCTGGTGGGCGACGACTTGTTCGTCACCAACCCCAAGATCCTCAAGGAAGGCATCGACAAGGGCATCGCCAACTCCATCCTGATCAAGGTCAACCAGATCGGCACCCTGACCGAGACCATCGAAGCCATCCGCATGGCTCAGGCCGCCGGCTACACCGCCGTGGTCTCGCACCGTTCCGGCGAGACCGAAGACACCACCATCGCCGACCTGGCGGTGGCCACCGGCACCGGCCAGATCAAGACCGGCTCCCTCAGCCGTTCCGACCGCATCGCCAAGTACAATCGCCTGCGCAAGATCGAGGAGGAACTGGGCGCCAAGGCCATCTTCCCCGGCCGCAACGCCTTCAAGCGCGGGATCTGATCGACCCCGCCGAACCGGCCATGACACTCGTGCTCCTTTAATATGAAAGCACCCGCGTCATGGCCGGTTTCCCCTACCCCTCCCCTCTCCCAAGGGGAGAGGGGAGGCAAGGCATTCGCTTCGCGACTTTCGTAAGATCGGCGTGAAAAGCCTCATCGCCATCCTGGTGCTGCTGATTGCCCTGCTGCAATACCGGCTCTGGTTTGGCGATGGGAACCTCAGGGAATTCCAGCGGCTCCATCAGCGCATCGACGAACTGAAACAGGAAGGCGCCAAGCGGCGCGACCGCAACGCCGCCTTGGAAGCGGAAGTGATGGACCTCAAGCAGGGGCTGGACGCCATCGAGGAGCGGGCCCGGCAGGATCTGGGCATGGTCAAGGAAGGCGAAACCTTCGTGCAGATCATCGACGCCCACCACCCGGCCCCCGCGGCCGAGCTCGCCGC
>VEPB01000168.1 GCA_012026715.1 Methylococcaceae bacterium
CAGCGTACCCTACCTGACTGAGCGTAACCGACGCAAAAGGAGAACCGTGATGAAAACCGACGCCGGTAAATCCCCAACCTCCAACAACCAGAATGCCGCAGACCGGCCAACCCAAAACGAAGGGCTCTCCGCTGCGCCCCCATCATATGGGATTGGCGCCGTCGACCGGCTGACGAAAAAAGAAAACCGCACCGGCCTGCCCGATAATCTCAAGGCCGGTATCGAACAGCTTTCCGGGTTATCCATGGACGACGTCCGGGTGCATTACAACTCGTCGAAACCCGCTCCGTTGGGAGCCCTGGCTTATACCCAGGGTACGGAAATTCATGTGGGGCCGGGGCAGGAAAAGCAGTTGCCTCATGAAGCATGGCACGTAGTACAGCAGAAACAAAGAAGGGTTAGACCTACTGTTAAATTCGGAAGATCAATCATCAGCAGTACTCAAAGTCTCGAAGATGAAGCCGATTTGATTAGCTCCAAGGTTTTGAGCCACCACCATACAAAGTTAGCATTCCATCACTATGGCTCTACTTTGTCGCTTAACAATAATCTGACAAACGAAACACCCCAAAGTCAGACATGCGATACTTCCCAAACAGCTCATATATCTACAACCGAATTATCGGCGCCTCTCGAATATTCAGCTACTGGACTTCCTAACGCAGGAGTGATTCAATGCGCAAAGAAGAAGAAGAAGAAGGAGGGCAAATACGATCGCGCGACCGGAACTTATAATCACCGACCTAAAGCGCCCAAAGATTTTTATCGAGACCTTTCCGTACCTCTTAAAGTTCCAACACAAAAGGCTCACAAATATCCATTGAGCTGGATAACTAATGCAATAAACGATGCGCTAAATCTCGGCCCTATTAAACTCGACGAAGCCATGAAAATATTGGAATCAGTTGCTAAGTTCTCAGCAAAACCATTCACCTTTCCCCCCACATTTAAAACCGAACTCGGAAGTCCCATCGGGCGGAGATCTACTGGATTTGGAGATACTATTAATACTCTTGCCAGTAACGCTGGCTGGACTGAGTGGAATATACGTCGGACACCGATACCTGAGCACAGGGATGACGATCCAGGTAATAGTGGATTAGATTTGAACTACACCAGCAGTGGGCACACTACACCGCGCAGCCACGAAATCGAACGAATAAACATCGCAGGCGGAATATCTGCAGTCGATCCCAGCGAACTAGAGACTCGCCTGAAACAGTTAGTCGACAAAGAAAATAAACCAGTAATTGCAAACGATATACTGCCGTATGATGCGTCTGCCTGGCAAATAACGACAAGCGGCAAATATGAGGACAAAAACAATCCTGAGAACTGGCAAGGTCCTTTTGCAGAAATCACCCATCCCGACAATATGGAAAATATTAAAGCAGACAATTATCTCATCCGAATGAAGTGCAACTCAAAGACAAACAATGTAGAAATTAAAATCCAAAAGGAGGGAACCCTGGGAGGTTGGGTAGCGGCACGTCAGGACACTCACAAACCCACTGAGATCTGGTGGTATGACTGGCGTAACATTGACTATGGAAAATATGAAATTATGTCACGCGCATGGAGCATTGATCGCAAAGAGTTCGTATCACGCCACATCCAAGTAGAGCGCTAGCGAGTAGATGTCATAAAGCGGCGAGCCCACCGGGCGGTCTTATAGGCATCTGGAAGGCGAGAGGGTCAACCTCCGGAAGTTGGTTTGAGTAACAGGAGGTCGTTCCAAGAAGCGCCTCAAACAACCGGGGAATCAGGGTCAAACACGATATTTTGTGTAGGTCGGCTGGGCACATCCTTTCGCGCCCAACGTCTATCCCGCCCGGATCGATCGCTAAGCTCGCCGCCGCACGGCAGTTGAGGTTTTACGCCGGCCGCCAACCAGCGACGATGCCATCAAACCCGACAGAAACAGCCAGGCCGCGGCGGGCAGCGGCACCGCCTGGATTTGCAGTTTGCCGTCGATGGCCAGGTGGGATAGATCCAATAAGTTGCGATCCAGGCCGGTGACGGTCAGGCGGTCGGGAGCGAAGTTGCCGGTGAAGCGGTTGAAACCGAACAGATCGAAGACGGTGCCGGCCTTGGGGACGAAACTGCTGGCAAACACCAGATCCAGGGTGCCGTTGAAGGTAAGCTCGTTGATGTTCAGTAGCTGATCGTATTCCGTGCCCGGCCGGTCGCCGAACAGTTCCATGGTCAGCACGGCGGTGGAATCGAAGCGGATGTCGCCGCCGTGGAAGTCGATGGCCGCCGGGCTGTTGCCGGGCTTGTACTGGCCTTCGAAGGCGACGCTGCCGCTGAAGGCGCCGGCCCCGGAAACGTTGTTCAGGAAAGTCAGGGTGCCGCCATTGCCGACGATTTTGCCGTTGTGGGTGAAATCGCCGAGGACGCTGGCGTTGCCGGTATAGCCCAAGGTTTTGCCGACACTGAGATCGGCGCCGTTGACGGTGGCCAGCTTGCCGCCGTCGGCGATGCTGGTGGCAAGGCCCAGAGTGGCTTTGTCCTGGTCGAGCAGGGTGACCTGATTCGGGCCGACGTCGAGCTTGCCGCCGAATTCGAAGCCTGTCTTGGAATTGAGGTCGCCCAGGGTCAAATTGCCGCCGTTGGCGTGTATGACATTGGCGGAATTGCCGCCCGCGACGGCCGCCGCAACGCCGCCATGGCCATTCAGCTTGCCGATGCCGCCCATGTTCAAACGGGTCGTGGGGTTGGCGGCGATGGTTCCGCCCGATAAATCCAGGACGCCGGCTTTGACCTGGCCGCCGTTGAGGATCAGGAAATTCCCGGCGTCCACTTTCAAGGTATTGCTGACGGCCAGGGTTTTTCCGGCATTCAGGGTGGTGACCGCGCCGAACATCGGGTTGTTGCCCAGGCTGACGCCATTGCTGCCGGTGATATGAAGCGTGCCGGCCGTCCAATTGAACTGGCCGCCCGCTGTGGGATTGATGTCCGGGGTCTTGACGCTGAGCGTGCCGCCGTTCAGGTTCACAATGCCCCGGCTGCCGATGCTCAGGGCGTTGCCGACCGCAACCTCGCCGTCGTTTTCGATGGTCAGCGTGGCCTTGCCGGGGCCACCGACCGTCAAGTCGCCGCTGTTGGACCACAGCGAATTGGCTCCGTTGACGGTGACGGTACCGCTGCTGCCCGACCCACTGCCCATCGCAGCGTTGATGTCGGTCACTTTTCCGCCATTCATGATCTTGACGGTACCGTTGCCGGAAAAATTTCCAACCACTAAATCGCCGCTGTTGGCCCACAGCGACTCTGCCCCGGTGATCGTCGCGATGCCGGTGCCCATGACTTGTCCCACGTAACCGCTGGAACCGGTGACCTTGCCTCCTCCCTGTATGTTGAGAAATCCGTTGCCAGTCGACCCGATATCCACGGAATTACTGTTGGCCCAAAGCGAATCCTTGCCAGAGACGGTAACGGTACCCGTAGTTTTCTTGCCTGAATCATTGTACCCGACCAGACCGTCGCGGTTGCTGACTTTACCTCCCTGTTCGATATTCACGGTGCCGTCGCCGAGATACCCGACATATAAATTTCCGGAATTCTCCCAGAGCGAATTTGCACCGGAGATGGTGGCCTTACCCACGCCGCCTTGGAACTCTCCCAAAGAACCATAAGTACTGCTGACCTTGCCGCCTTGCACGATGTTGAGCGTGCCTTTACCTGCCGCGCCGACCAGCAGACCGTTACTGTTGGCCCATAGCGAATTTGCGCCCTTGACGGTCGCGACACCCGTGCCGGATGAACCGCCCCCCAATTGGCCGATGGTATTCGCAACCTTGCCACCATCCTCGACATTCAAAAAGCCATTACCGTTATATCCAACCGATAATTCGCCGGTGTTAGTCCATGACGACCCGGCGTTACTGACGGTAACGCTTCCCTGCCCACTGGTTTGATTGCCTACAGTGCTTGTCAAATTGCTTAGCGTGCTACCGGATTGCAAGCTCAAATCGGACTTGCCGCCATCGCCGACGACGAGCTTCGTGCCGTTATTGATGGCGGTCTTGTTGCGCACGCTTAAGCCGGAGTTGCCCAGTACCAGCGGCCCATTGACGACCATGCCTGCCTTGCCGCCATCCCAGATTTGAGTGGCGCCGACCTTGATCGGCATGTTGACGGTTTGCAGGTTGGCGCTGAAATTCATCATATTGCCGGTGCTGGCGATGGCATTGCCATTCAGCTGGAAGGCCCGGGCGCCGGGAGCGAAACTGATTCCGCCGACGAGAAAACCGGGCTGTCCGTCGTTGAGCGGTGTCAGCCGGGTATTTCCGGCAAATTCCAGGCTGTCGCCGGGGGCGGGGTAACGACCGTTGTCGGTCCAGTTGGTATTGGGGTTGAACAAATTGTTGCTGGCATAAAACCAGCTGTCGTTTTCGCCGCTGCCGTCCCAAATCAGATTGGCGGCGTGCGCCGGCCCAACGGTAAAGGCGGCCGATAGGGAAATAGTCAAGACGGCGGTCGTAGGAAGTCGTCCAGGCTTGGGCAATTTCATTGAATATTCTCCGGCTCGGTCGAATGACTTGTCGTTACAATGAAAGTCGCGATGCGAACACCTTGTTCTCCCTTTCCCTGTGGGAGAGGGCCGGGGTGAGGGAAACCGGCCTTGGCGCGAGTGTTTTCATGGTCCGGGGTGGCACGAGTGCCATGACACCGGTTAAGTTAAGGTGGCTTGGTCCCCTCTCCCTGCGGGAGAGGGCTAGGGTGAGGGCCAAAACGCCCAAATGTTTCAACGGAGTTCCCGCGAGCATTGACAGCTCAGCCCTCACCCCAACCCCTCTCCCGCAGGGAGAGGGGAGGTTGCGTGA
This sequence comes from Methylococcaceae bacterium, assembly GCA_012026715.1. Taxonomy (GTDB): domain Bacteria; phylum Pseudomonadota; class Gammaproteobacteria; order Methylococcales; family Methylococcaceae; genus VEPB01. The sequence continues at coordinate 4,830 of VEPB01000168.1, forward strand.
CAGTCTTTTTAACCATTAGTAACCCCGTTGTCCAAGCCTTGGGGTAGTCACAGTCCCTTTCCCCCAAGAATCCATCACCCCATCCCTTGCCGATCACGGCAAGCTTCTTCCTGGATTCCGCCGCGCTTCATTCGGGCTGCGTGCTCGCCGCCTCCATCAGCCACGATCCGCCCGGCGACACTTCAGAAGGCCCGGATAGCCCGCACAAATAAAGCAGTGTCCTTAGGGCCCAAAGCAGTCGAAACGCTGCCGGCAACTATGTATTTTCCGGTATTTGCATCACCTTGAGTCGAACTCCAATAGGGCCCGGACATCGACAGCACGGTGCTTTGGTTACTCATCCTGACCAGTTCATCGCCGGACGGTAAGTACCATCCGCCGACATTCCCGCCCGAGTAGTATTTTGCCAGTTCCGCGGCGATGCCGGAGGTGGCGCAGCCTGCCAGGATGGCATCGGTATTGGCGGCGCCTGCCGCGTTGCTGGCCGCCCGGGCGATGCTGGTTCCCGAGCATCCCCAGGCCGCCGTACCCTGATCTGCCGGAGCGGCCTCCAGCCCATGACGGCCGCTGGAATCGACGTAGAACACGATACCGACGCCGCTGGGTCCGGTGTCGCCGATGGCGTAGGTACCGCCCCAGCTGGGCAGGCCGTCATTGCCGACGGTCAGGGTCTGTCCCGCAGCGCCCTTGGGCAGCACGGCCCAGGCCGAACCATCCCAGTAGAGAACGTCGCCGATGGCATTGCCGGCTTGGAAGGTTCCGGTGGCTCCGGTCGGGCCTTGGGGACCGGCCGCTCCGGTCGGTCCGGTATCCCCTTGGGGCCCCTGCGCACCGGCCAATCCTTGCGGTCCGGCAGGCCCCATGGCTCCGGTGTCACCCCTCAGCCCTTGCGGGCCCGTCGGCCCCAGATCGCCCTGGTCACCTTTCGGCCCTTGAGGTCCCGCCGGCCCGGCGGTTACAACCACCAGCGGCAGGGCCGCCACGCCGTGGCCCGGTTTCACGGTGACCGCATAGGTGCCCGGTCCCGACGCCGTCCAACCAACCTGCAGGCGGGCCGAGGTGAAGCCGCTCAACACCGTCTGGACCACGCCGTCGATGTAGACCGCCGGCGCTTTGCTGCAGGCTTTGTCCGGACACAGCCCGCTGCCCTCGATCGTGACCCGGCTGGGGCTCACCGCCGTATCGAGATGGACGCTGAACAGGACCGGCGCCGCCTGGACCGCGCCGGCGAAAAGCACGAGCGCCAGTCCAACCGGCAGTCTGGACAGGGAAAACCGAAAGTCAGCGGAAGACATATTACTCACCTCGAATACCTAGTAGGGCCAATAGTCGGAATGAAGGTCTCGCCCCCGATCCGTCTACGCACCAATTTTTTGGCAAAAGTGTCTTTATGGTTACTGTAAAAGTTGCGAAGCGAATACCTTGGTTTCCCTCTCCTTCGGGGAGAGACCGACCGGCCCCATGGCCCGTGATCATGCCGTGGAACCGGTCGGTCTCTCGCCCGAATCCGGCCCTCCGGGCCACCTTCTCC
>VEPB01000448.1 GCA_012026715.1 Methylococcaceae bacterium
CCCAACCCTTCGCCCATCTGGCCGATGGACCCGACGGCGCCGTTTCGGCCGATGACCAGGTGATGGCCACCTATGTCCACGGCCTGTTCGAGTGCGCCGCAACCACCGATGCCCTCCTCACCTGGGCCGGACTGGAATCCCCGGCGTCCGGCGACTATCCGGCGTTGAGGGATGCTGCGATCGACCGCCTGGCCGATGCGGCCGAAGCCCACCTGGACCTGACCGCCATTCTCGACCTGCTAAGGCCCGAGGGAAGCGCTGATTGATTCGGCGGTGCCCGCCGCGCACGGAGGCGGCGCCCGAAATCGGCGGCAGCAAGCCGCTGACTTGGCAAGTCACCCGGGGAGCGCGTTTTCCGGTGAGGGGCGCTGCGAAATGCGGGACAGATAGGTTCAGCGCTTCCCTGGGACCGATCGGCCACCGCGTTCTGGCGGGCGCCATTGAACCTTTCGGCGGTTTGCCCGAATCAATCGACAAACCCAACCGATTGTTTCAGCCCCCATGACCGCCTTTCACCTGCCCCCCCCTTCAGCGAACCACGCCGAGGCCGCCGGTTCCCCCTGGGGAGCAGCAGCGGCGCCGGCCGAACCGAAGCTGCGCATCGGCTATGTGCTCAAGCGTTTCCCCCACTTGTCGCAGACCTTCATCCTGAACGAAATCCTGGAATTGGAGCGGCAAGGGCTGACGGTTGAAATCATTTCGCTCCGGCTGCCGCGGGACGACGAACCCCGCCATCATCGGCTGGCACAGCTGCGGGCCGGCGTCACCTACATATCGGGCGAAGAGGCCGCGGAGGACGTGGCCGGCTGGGCACGCCGGCTGGGGCTGCAGCATCTGCACGCCCATTTTGCCACCGGCGCGGCCGATACCGCGATGAAGGCCGCGGCGCTCACGGGGCTTCCCTATTCCTTCACCGCCCATGCCCGCGACATCTATCACCAGGGGGTCGACTCGCAGGCTCTGGCAGAACGCATGGGGCGCGCCCGCTTCGTGGTCACCGTCAGCGACTACAACCAAAGCTATCTGGAGAACCTGGCGTCGTCGCGCGGCACCGGCGGGCGCATCCTCCGGCTTTACAACGGCCTCGACCTGAACTGTTTCGCCCCTGTTCAAGGGCAGCGGGAGCCAGGTTTGATCGTAGCCATAGGGAGGCTGGTGCCGAAGAAGGGCTTCGCCGACCTGGTCGAGGCTTGTGCCGTCCTCGACCGGAGTGGCCGGGAATTCCGCTGCCTCATCGTCGGCGATGGCCCGGAACGAACCGCGCTGGAGAGGGCGATCCGCCACCACCGGCTGGAACGGCGGGTGAAATTGGCCGGTGCCATGGCGCAGGCCGAGGTGCTCGCGGCACTGGGCCGGGCCGAGCTGTTTGCCCTGCCCTGCATCGTCGGCGACGACGGTGACCGGGACGGCTTGCCCACCGTGATCCTGGAGGCGATGGCGCTGGGAATCCCGGTGGTCTCGACCCGCCTGGCCGGCATTCCCGAGATGGTCCTGAACCGTCGGACCGGACTGCTGGTGCAGCAGGGGGCCGTCGACCAACTAGCCAACGCCATGGCCGAGTTGCTGGCCTCGCCCGACCTGCGCCACACGCTGAGCCGCAATGGGCTTGCCCACATGCGGGAACACTTCGATCTGCAGCACAACGCACGCCGGCTGGGGCAGTGGTTTCAGGCCGGCGGCCATCCCACCATTTCACTCGGAGCGTGAACCCATGTCTGCCCCCCGTCCCGCCGCCGCGCGCGGTGCCCCGCCGCTGCTGATCGATGCCCTGGAAGGTCTCCCCGATGCTGGCCTGCTGCGTCACTTCACCACCCGCAGCACTGTCGGTTACCCGCGCCTGCCCGATCCGACCCCCGAGCAGTTGCAACATGCCGACGCCGTCCTGGACAACCGCTTCACCTACACTGGCGAGACCTATCGGTTCGACCCGGGTTTCTCCTGGAAGCCCAATCCCAGCACCGACAAGGAATGGCAGATCGCCTTCCACAAGCATTATTTTCTGATCGACCTGGCGCAGGCCTACCGCCACAGCGGCAACAGGGTCTATCTGCTGCGCTGGCGGGACCTGCTGACCAGCTGGATGGCCGAGATGGGTTCCGGCTACATCACGTTGAGCGACGCCCAGGTGGAGGCCAAGCGCATGGAGTCCTGGGTGACATCATTCATGCTGCTCGCCGGCACCGACTGGCACCGCTCCATCGGCGGCGGCTTCCTTCGGCGTTTTCTGACCCGCATCAGCGGCGAGACCGACTACATCGCCGACCATCTCAAACCGGTCCGCAATCACCGCACCTTTCAGCTCTATGCCATCTACCTGGTGGGGGTCATCTTTCCCGAACTGCGCCGGCAACCCGATTTTCTCAGCCTGGGATTGGCGAAGTTGAGCCAGAACCTGCTGACCGATTTTCACGCCGATGGCGTCCACATCGAGCTATCGACCCACTACCACCAATTGGTCGCCGAGACCGGAATCCGCATGCTGGAACTGGCCCGGCTCAACCATCTGCCGGTATCGGCGGAGCTGGTGGAACGACTGCGCCGGGCGCTGCGGTTTTCCCTTTACCTGCAGTGGCCCGACGGCGACATTCCCTTGATCAACGATTCCGACACCGGCAACCACCAGGATCTGCTGGAACTCGGCAGCCTCTACCTGGGCGACCCGGATCTGCTGTGGGGCGCCACCCTGGGAACGGAGGGACGGCCGCCAAGGGATCCATCCCGCGCCTTTGCGGAGGCCGGCTACTTCGTGCTGAGCGACGGCTGGGGCAGCGATCCCGCCAGCTATGCCCGGCGCCAGCAGGTGTTTTACGATTGCGGCAAGCTGGGCGAAGGCAGCCATAGCCACTACGACCTGTTCAACTTTTGCTATTACGCCGGCGGCGCCCCGGCCATCGTCGACCCCGGCCGCTACACCTATTGCGGCGAGCCCGATGCCGACGGCATCAACTGGCGCCATTACTTCAAGGGCACGGCTGCCCACAATACCGTCACCGTCGACGGGCGCGACCAGACCCTTTACCTGAGCCGCACCAAGCACGGCCCCGAGGTGGTGCTGGAGCACCGGGACTGGCTGCTGGGCCAGCGCAGCGACTGGGTGTTCGGCCGTGCCAGCAGCCCCAACTACCATCCCAGCCACGAACGCCTGCTGGTTTACATGGGCCACCAATACCTGTTCATCCTGGACCGGCTCGACCCCAATGACGGCGAACCCCATCACTACCAGCTGAACTTCCACCTGCCGGCCGGCACCGATGTGCTGCAGTCTCGCGAAGGCGACCACCATCGGTTCCAAAGCGACCGCTGCGAGGTGCGGATCATCGGCGCCTCGGGCCTGGACGCAGCCGTCCGGCCCGGCTGGGTCTCGCGCCACTACGGCATCAAGCAGGCTGCGCCCATCGTTCGCGCGGAACTGGAAAGGTCCGGCCGGGTAATGTTCGCATCCCTGGTCTCGCCCCGCGCCGATGGCGAGTTTGCGGTGACCTCGTTCGGCATGCGCCCGCTCGGTTCCTCCGGAACCTGTTTCAGCGCCACCATCACTGACGGCGCCAGCCGCTACACCGACCATTTCTTGCTGCTCGGCGATCCCACCGCGACCGTACGCCTGGGCGACCTCGAATTCTGCGGGCGCTTCCTGGCTTGCCGCTGCGATGAAGGCGGCCAGACGCTGTTTGCCTCCGCCATGGACGCCACCCTGCTGCAGGTCGCCAACCGGCCTGCCCTGACCTTTCCCGACATGAGCAACTTCGAATGGGCACCCTGACCGAGCCCCCCGCCGGGCGAACCATCTTCGGCTTCATTGGCACCGACCATCCGTTCAACGATCGGCTGCGCCCCCTGCGCGATCGCATCGCGCAATCAACCGCCTACGCGCAGTTGCAGATGCGCGAGGCGGCCGGCCTGCCGACCAGCGTGCACGCCGAAATCAAGGGCGATATCCGCAGCGGGAGCTGGGCGTTGGGGCGCTTCTACTATTCCATTCAATTTCCCGACGCGAGTCGGCCGGGCGGCTACTATGCCTGGAGCCTGCACGCCGGCTCCAGCGGCGGCACACCGGAGGCGGTGGAGTTTCCCCGCGATCCCAAGCTGGCCGCGCTGGACCGGGTTTGGTCGTCGGCGGATGGTGGCGAGCAGGTGCTGCGATACGTCCCGCTGCGCCGGGTCACCTTCCTGCGCCCGAAGGACAGCAACGGGCCCGAGCGCATCGGCAAGCTCAAGAAACCCCATCGCTGCCGCGACGGCTACACCCGCCTGCAGGCCGTGGCCGCAGCCGCCACCGATGCCGGCTGCACCGTGCCCAGGCCACTGGCGCTCGATCCCGAGCGTGGCCTGTTCTACCAGCAGAAGGTGCCGGGCGCGGAAGTCGGCTCCCTGCTGAATCGCGCCAACTTCAGGGAATTCCTGGCGGCGATCGGCGAAGTCCACGGCCGCCTCGGACGACTGCCGATCCACGCCATGCCGCGCTGGGACCGCCAAGGGCTGCTGGGCAATCTTTGGCTGGATCTGGATTGGATCGGCTTTCACCTGCCCGAGCACCAACCGCTGTTGGCACGGCTCGGGCACCGGCTGCACCGCCGCATGGCGACGCTGGCGTCGGCGCCGGCGCGGTTCTGCCACGGCGACTTCGCCTGTTCCCAGGTGCTGCGCCATGACGCCGGCTGGTCGGTGGTGGACTTCGACCTGGCCGGCATCGGCGACCCTTACCAGGAAGTGGCGATGTTCCTGGTCTCCCTCGCCTACGACATGCCCCTGTTCAGCGGGTCTTCCAACCTGCTGGAGCAAGCCTGCGCCTGTTACCTGGCCGGCTACCGGGAAGCGGCCCCCCAGCCCCTCGACGGCTCCACCCTGGAATGGTATCGGGCCTGCGCCGAGATCTACCACCTGGCGCTGATGCTGAAAAAAGACCGCCATTGCGACGCTGCCTGCTGGCGCGCTCTGGAACGTTTATGCCGTCTGCTGGAGATACATTGAGTCATGGCCACGCCCCGCTTTCTGTTCAATGCCCACAACCGCCGCGGCCTCGGCCATCTGATGCGGGGGCTCAACATAGCCCGCGAAATCCGCAGCCTGGCTCCGGGAGCCGACATCCTTTTCTACACCCGCAATGACAGTGCCGGGCACCTGTGCGGCAGCGACTTCGGCTACGTCCTGGAACGGGATTCGGAACAGGGCAGCCAATGGCCGGGACTGGTGGAGCAATTTTCGCCGGCCGTGGTGGTCTACGACACCCTGCTGCCGAAACAGGCCGCTGACACGCCGCCGGCGCGGGGACGCACCGCCTACATCATGCGCAAATGCAAGCCGGATCGGCAGCAGGAAATCTTCGCCCACCCGTTTCTCGACCGGGTCGACCTGATCCTCATACCCCACGACCGCGAAGAATTCGGCTACGAGGTGCCCAGCCCCCTGCAGCCCAAGGCTCACCACGTCGGCCCCATCGTGCGCCACGCCGATACCACAGTCCAACAGGCGCTACGGGACAAGTACCGGTTGCGGCCGGACCAGTTCCTGCTCACCTCCACCGTCGGCGGCGGCGGCTTCGAAGACAAGGCGGAGGCTTTTTTCGACACGGTGGTGAAGGTTCACCGGCAACTGCATGAACGCGGCACCGAACTGCGCCATCTCATCATCAAAGGTCCCAACTACACCCGGCCGCTCGCTGAACCGGACGGCGCCGAGGTCATCGACAGCGAGCCGGATCTGGTCAACTTGCTGGCCATCTCCGATCTGGTCATCGCCGAAGGCGGCTACAACACCGTCAACGAGATTCGCCTGGCCAAGACCCCGGCGGTGTTCCTGCCCAGCGCGCGCAATTACGCCGACCAGACCGAGCGGGTGCTGGAACTGGCCGAGCGCGGTCTCGCCACGGTCTTCGTCAGCCGCGACCCGGCCCCCATTGCCGACTACATCGCCCGCTTCCACCAGAATCCGGCCCTGGCCGAAGGGCTGCGGCTGCGCTACCGCGCCGATCGGGTTGCCACGGGCAACCGCGCCGCGGCGGAAAGCCTGCTCCGCCTCGCCACCCCATGATCGGCGACATCGAACACGGAGCGGCCGCGGTGGCGCGCCACCTGGGGCTAGCCCCGGGCTGGTCGTGGGATTCGCAGCTGCTGAGCGCAACCCCCGGACTGCGCACGGTGGCCTGTTACCGGTTCCGCCGCGGCGGCGGCCGCCGCCGGCCGCTGCAGGTGGTCGGGAAGTTTTACGCGGACGCCGCCGAAGGCGCCCATTGCTTTCGCACCATGACCACCTTGCACGGCCTCCTGGCGGGGTTGCGCCAACCCATCCTGGCGGTACCCGAACCGTTGTACTACGACCCGCAACGGCGCTTCCTCGCCCAGCAATGGGTCAAGCAGCGCCCCTACCCCGAGCTGGCGGCCGGTCGCGGCTTTCACAGCGGCCTGCGCTGGGCCGGCCGGGCCCTGGCCCAGTTGCACCGGCTGCCGATCGAATCCCATTCGGCCAAGACCACCGAGCACCATCTGCTGGAACTCATGAGCCCGCCCCCGGCCGAGCTGGCCGCCCGGCTGCCGGAGCTGGCGCCGCGCATCCACGGCATCGTCGCCGCTCTGGGACGGCTGGAAACCCCGGCGGTGGCGCCCATTCACCGGGACTTTCACCTGCGCCAGCTGTTTTACGGTGCCCGCCGGGTGTGGCTGATCGACTGGGACCAATACGCCTTCGGAGATCCGGCCCTGGATGTGGGCAATTTCCTGGTCTATCTGGAAACCCACCTGGACGACCGCGTGGAATTGGCGCAGCGGGCCTTCCTGGAAGGCTACGGGCTCCGCAGCGGCGATCTCCTGGCGAGGCGGCTGCCGGCCTTCCGGGCTCTCACCTATCTGCGCCTGGCCTGCAAGGCCTATCGTCTGCAGAAGCCCGATTGGCGGCAGCGGCTGGAACGCATGCTGGACCACGCCGAGACGGCGTTGGCGGGAGGTGCGCGGTGAGCGCAGCGCCACGGGTTGCCCATGTCATCAACAGCTTGGGGCTGGGCGGTGTGCCGCAGCTGGTCTATCAGCTGCTTTCGACCCTTCCCGCCGAAAACCAGGAGGTGCTGCTGTACGTCCTGAAGAGCTATCCGGACCATCCGGAGGCCCGGCTACCCTTGGCGGAGCGCTTTCGGGAACTGGGGGTAACGGTTCGGTTTCCGCGCCGCGACGAGAAAAAATTCTACGTGGTCGGCGAACTGTGCCGCTGGCTCCAGCAGGACCGCATCGACATCCTCCACACCCACTCCTACAAGCCCAACATCTACGGTCGCCTGGCCGGCACCCTGTGCCGCGGCCGGGGGGTCCGCATCGTCGCCCACTACCACAACCACTACGACAACAAGTGGGAGGAGGACGACAGTCTGGTCTACGAGCAACTGCTGGCCCACAGCTGCGACCGTTTCCTGGCCTGTTCCGAGTCGGTGGGCCGTCACGTCGCGGAGCGGATCGGCATTCCCCCCGAGCAGATCCGGGTGGTGCTCAACGGCGTCGACCTGGAACGGTTCCGGGCCGGCTCTGACCGCCGGGCGTTGCGGGCGGAGCTGGGCATCCCCGAGGACTTGCACGTGGTGGGCTCGGTCGGGCGGCTGTGCCGGCAGAAGGCCCAGGACGTGCTCCTGCAAGCGGCTGCCGGGGTCTTCCGAACCTGCCCGGACACCCTGTTGCTGCTGGTCGGCGCCGCCGACGAACCCGCCACCCTCTCGCAACTGCAGCGTCAGGCCTTTGAGCTGGGACTGGGCAACCGGGTCCGCTTCCTCGGTTATGTCAGCGATATCCCCCACATCTACGGCGCGCTGGACGTGCTGGCCATGCCATCCCGCTGGGAAGGCTTCGGCCTGACTCTGGCGGAAGCCATGGCCATGGGCGTGCCCATCGTCACCACGCCGGTGGGCGGCATTCCCGAGGTGGTCAGCGACACCGCCCTGCTGGTCGCCCCCGATGCCGCGGCCGAACTGGCGAAAGCCATCACGGAGCTGCTGACCAATCCCGACCGGGCCGACGCCCTGGGCCGGGCCGGAGCGGTCCGGGCCCAACGCTTCTGCCATCGCCGGATCGGCCGCGAAGTCCAAAACATTTACCACGAACTGCTGAGCGGGAGTACCCATGACCAGCCAAGCTGAAGGCCTGCTGTGGCTGGTGCGGCACGGCCAAACCGATGGCAACGGACAGCGCTACGTGGGCTGGGAGAATCCGCGGCTCAACGCGGTGGGAGAAGGCCAGGCCACGCGCATCGCCGACCTGCTGGAAAACCGGCCGCTGCAGGCCATCTACGCCAGCCCGCTGCGGCGCGCCTGCGACAGCGCGAAGCCGCTCGCCCTGCGCTTGGGCCTGCCCATCGCCATCGAACCGGAGCTGCGGGAAATCCATTACGGCGACTACCAGGGCCGTGCCAAGGAGGAACTCGGCCTCAAGCTGCGCAAGGACTTTCTGCACCAGCGCCTGCCCGGCGGCGAGAGCCTGCACGACGTCTACCGGCGGGCCTGCCGGTTCCGCCAGAGGATCGCCGCCGACCTGGCGGCGGCCCGTCCCATCGCGGTGTTCGGCCACTACTGGAGCACCCGCATGGTGTTCGGCGCGCTGGCGGGAGCCGAATTCGACGAATTGTTCCACTCCGGCGGCTACAAGCCCGGCAATGGCAGCGTCTACGAAATTCGCTACCGCCCGGCCGGCGACCGCCTGACCCTGGACTCTGCGGCGTTTCTGGAAACGCCGGCAACCGGGCACAATCCCCAAGAGGTTACCGCATGAATATCCAATGGGCGCGCACCGACGCCTCCGCCCGCCCGCCACAGCCACCGGCCGCCGCGCGGGAACCGGGTGACCCCGCCTGGGTTTCCGCCACCATCGAAAAGCTGTACCGCTCCGACGGGCCGGTGGCGGAATTGCGCAGGGTCTGGCCCCAGCGCTGCGGCGGCGGCTTCGAGATCGTCAACATCCTTTATGTTCCGAACCGCTCGTTCCAGATCATCGGCCGCTTCGTCGAGCGCTCCACGGCGGGAGGCGATACCGTCGTCGCCCTGGACTTCGCTACCGCGAACGACAGTTATACCCGCTATGCCGAGGCCCTGAGAAAGGCGCTGGCGCGGGAGCGGATCGCCCACCTGCCCGAATGGGAGGCGGTGGCCCGGCTGTTCCCGGAAGACCACGGCCTCCCAAACCTGGCAGTCATGCTGGACTTGCCCGCCGTAGCGGCCCGCCTGGGTTGCGAGCTGGACATCGACGCCAGCTGGCAGCTGCTCAGCTACCAGCCCGGCAAGCGCGCCACCCTGCGCTATCGGCTGGTTCCCGGCCAGCCGTCCCATGTCGGCAAGCTGCAGACCGGGGACGCGGCAATCACCTGCCACCGGCGCCTCCGGCAGCTCTGGCAACACCCGCAACGACGGTTCCGGATGGCGCGCCCGGTCGCGGCATGCCCGCTCACCGGGGCGCGCTGGGAAACCTTCATGGCGGGCACGGGCCTGCAGCAGGCCTGGGCCACCTCGCAGCCGGAGCCGCTGCTCGCCGCCGTCATGGGTGCCCTGGCCAACCTGCACGGATTGGCGCTGAACGACCTGCCGGCGCTGCAGCCGGGAACGGTGCTGGAGCGCATCCGGCGCAAGCTGGTGCGGCGGCTGGAGGCCACCGTGCCCACCCAGGCGCTCCGGGCGCAGGAGCTGTGTCAAAAATTGCAGGACCGGTTGCCTGAACCCGAACCGCCGGTCACCCTGCATGGCGACTTCCATCTCGCCAACCTGCTACTGGACGGGGATAACCCCGTTCTGCTGGATCTGGACGACATGCGGGCGGGCGCCCCCTGCTACGCCCTGGCCCTGTTCGCCTCCAGGCTGTTGCTGGTGAGCCTGCACCGGGGCGACCGGACCCGGCAGACCCTGCAGCTGGCGGCTCGAATGCCGGAGATCTACCGCCAGCAGGGAGGGCAGCCCATCGACAGCAGTCGCTACGCCTGGTACATGGCGGCCCTGTTGCTGGGCCGACAGGTGATGAGCTGCATCCGCGACGACGCGCCGGACCGCGAAGCCCTGGTCGAGACCTTGATCGGCTGGGCGGCGAACGCCCTGCACCACGGCCGCTTCGGCGGCGGGGAGAATTGACATGCAAGCCAGCGCCTTCCGCAAGATCGTCGTCAAGCGCCTGTACCGCATGAAGGGCAGCCTGCTGCTGGCGGCGCTGAGCATGCTGGGCTTCACCGTGTGCGAACTGCTGGCGCCCTGGCCGCTCAAGCTGATCTTCGACCAGGTGCTGCTGCACAAACCGCTGGAGGCGGACTACGCGCCGCTGCAAGCGCTGCTGGCGGGCGACCCGGCCCTGGCGGTGGCGGTGTTGTCCAGCGGCTTTCTGGCCCTGGCCGTGGTGCGCGGTGTGTTTTCCTATACCCAGATCTTCCTGACCTCCCGCATCGGCTACCGCATCACTTACACCCTGCGGCGCAAGCTGTTCAGCCATCTGCAGCGGCTGTCCCTGTCGTTCCACAACCGCTCCCGCTCCGGCGAGCTGATGACCAAGATCACCTCCGACACCGCGGCCCTGCGCGACGTGTTCGCCGAATCCACCCTGATGTTCGCCGCGCACGCGCTGACGGTCGTCGGCATGTTCGGGGTGATGTTCTGGGTGAATTGGCATCTGAGCCTGCTCGCGCTGACCATCTTCCCGGTCATCGGCATCGCGCTGGCGGTGCTGTTCCGCAAGGTCAAGCGCGCCGCGCGCCAGCAGCGCAAGCGGGAAGGCTGGATCGCCTCGCAGATGCAGGAGCGGCTGGCGGCCATCTCGCTGATCCAGGCGTTCGGGCGGGAACGGCACGAGCAGGAGCGCTTCGTCGAAGACGCCAGCCGCACCCTGGAGGACAGCATCCGCACCGCCCGCCTGGAAGCCGC